>NZ_JBXANU010000009.1:0-206270 GCF_058802085.1 Pseudomonas sp. GW822-FHT02G04 | reverse complement strand
GGTGGGTGATGACGGGATCGAACCGCCGACATTCTGCTTGTAAGGCAGACGCTCTCCCAGCTGAGCTAATCACCCTTTGCATCTCTGAGGCCGCGAAATTTACGCAGGTACCGAAGCTAAGTCAATACCCCACTTGAAGTTTTTCTGAAAAAGACAAAATCGTGTCATACGCAGCCGGACCGCTTTCGTCGGATCGCCGCCCGGAGCAAGCCCGTTCCCACGCTGGGTTACTCGCTGTAAATCATCTTCTTGGTCATGCCACCATCGACCACAAACTCCTGGCCCGTGACGAAACCAGCGTTCTTCGACAGCAACCAGGCCACCATCGCCGCCACGTCTTCGACCGTCCCTACCCTGCCCGCCGGATGCTGCGCATGATCGGCGTCGGTCAGCGGATCGGCGCGCCGTGCCGCTGGATCCCGCGCATCGATCCAGCCGGGGCTGACCGCGTTGACGCGAATCTCTGGCCCAAGACTGATAGCCAGGGCGTGAGTCAGGGCCAACAGACCGCCCTTGCTCGCCGCATAAGCCTCTGTGTCGGGCTCCGACTGCGCAGCACGGGTCGAGGCCAGGTTGACGATGGCGCCGCTGTGAGCACGCAGGTACGGCGCACAGTGCTTGGCCAACAGCATCGGCCCACTGAGGTTCACCGCCAGCACTCGGTTCCAGTAGGCCAGGTCGAGACTTTCCAGCGTAATGTTGTGCGGATCGGCCACTGCCGCATTGCACACCAGCGCATCCAGACGCCCGAACTGCCCCAGCACCTCGGCCACACCCAGCGCCACCTGTGCTTCATTCGCGACGTCCATGGCGATGAACCAGGCGTTTTCGCCGAGCACCTTCGCCACTTTCGAACCACGCTCTCGATCCAGATCGGTCAGCACCACCTGCCAGCCTTCGCTGATCAGCCAGGCCGCAATACCCAGGCCAATGCCGCGCGCGGCACCGGTGACCAGCGCGACGCGGCCATGGGTGCCCGTGGTCGGCGTCGACAACTCGATCACAAGGCAGCCAACCCGCGCGCCAGATCGGCTTGCAGGTCTGCCACGTCTTCCAGACCGACCGCAATGCGGATCAGGCTGTCACGGATCCCCGCGGCTTCACGCTCTTGCGGCGCCAGACGGCCGTGAGAGGTAGTGCTCGGGTGCGTGATGGTGGTTTTGCTGTCGCCCAGGTTGGCGGTGATGGAAATCAGGCGAGTCGCATCGATAAAGCGCCAGGCGCCCTCTTTGCCGCCCTTGACCTCGAAACTCACGACCGCACCGAAGCCCTTCTGCTGACGCTGGGCCAGTTCGTGCTGCGGGTGGCTCTTGAGACCGGCGTAATGGACTTTCTCAATGCCGTCCTGCTGCTCCAGCCACTCGGCCAGTTGCTGGGCATTGGCGCAATGCGCCTTCATGCGCAGGCTCAGCGTTTCCAGACCCTTGAGGAAGATCCAGGCGTTGAACGGGCTCAGGGTCGGCCCGGCAGTGCGAAGGAAACCGACGACTTCTTTCATCTGCTCGCTGCGACCCGCCACGACACCACCCATGCAGCGACCCTGGCCGTCGATGAACTTGGTCGCCGAGTGCACGACAATGTCCGCGCCCAGCTTCAGTGGCTGCTGCAGCGCAGGCGTGCAGAAGCAGTTGTCGACCACCAGCATCGCGCCCTTGGCGTGAGCAATTTCCGACAGCGCGGTGATATCCACCAATTCAGCCAGTGGGTTGGACGGCGATTCTACGAAGAGCAATTTGGTGTTGGCCTTGATCGCTGCATCCCAGCCGGACAAGTCTGCCAGCGGTATGTAATCGACTTCGATGCCGAAGCGCTTGAAGTATTTCTCGAACAGGCTGATGGTCGAGCCGAACACGCTGCGCGAGACCAGCACGTGATCGCCGGCGCTGCACAGGCTCATCACCACCGCCATGATCGCGGCCATGCCAGTCGCCGTGGCCACCGCTTGCTCGGCGCTTTCCAGGGCGGCAATGCGCTCTTCGAACGCGCGCACGGTCGGATTGGTGTAGCGCGAGTAAACGTTGCCCGGCACTTCACCGGCAAAACGTGCGGCCGCGTCGGCGGCGGTACGGAATACGTAGCTGGAAGTGAAGAACATCGGATCACCGTGTTCGCCTTCCGGCGTGCGGTGCTGACCGGCGCGTACGGCCAGGGTATCGAACGCTACGCCTTCGAGGTCGCTGTCCAGCCGACCGGCATCCCAATCCTGACTCATGCTGTCACTCCTTTCCCTATTCTCGTAAATTAAAAGCCAGATACAAAACCGGCCCCTCAGGGCCGGTAGTTACTCAGTTGTTGTACAGATCAATGATCGCACTGACTGCCTGGGTCTTGACCTTGGAGGCATCGTTACGTGCCTGCTCGATCTTGTTCAGGTAAGCCTCGTCGACGTCGCCGGTGACGTACTGGCCGTCGAACACCGCGCAATCGAACTTGTCGATCTTGATCTTGCCGCCACCGACCGCTTCGATCAAGTCAGGCAGGTCCTGATAGATCAACCAGTCAGCGCCGATCAGGTCAGCCACGTCCTGAGTCGAACGGTTGTGGGCGATCAGCTCGTGAGCGCTCGGCATGTCGATGCCGTAGACGTTCGGGTAACGCACGGCCGGTGCCGCCGAGCAGAAATAGACGTTCTTGGCGCCGGCTTCGCGAGCCATCTGGATGATCTGCTTGCAGGTGGTGCCGCGAACGATCGAGTCGTCCACCAGCATCACGTTCTTGCCGCGGAACTCCAGTTCGATGGCGTTGAGCTTCTGGCGTACGGATTTTTTCCGCGCAGCCTGACCCGGCATGATGAAGGTCCGACCGATGTAGCGGTTCTTCACGAAGCCTTCGCGGAACTTGACGCCCAGGTGATTCGCCAGCTCCAGGGCCGCGGTGCGGCTGGTGTCCGGAATCGGGATGACCACGTCGATGTCGTGGTCCGGACGCTCGCGCAGGATCTTCTCGGCGAGCTTCTCACCCATGCGCAGACGGGCCTTGTAAACCGAAACGCCGTCGATGATCGAGTCCGGACGTGCCAGGTAGACGTGTTCGAAGATGCACGGGGTCAGCGACGGGTTGGTCGCGCACTGACGGGTGTGCAGCTTGCCGTCTTCAGTGATGTAGACCGCTTCGCCCGGTGCCAGGTCGCGAATCAGGGTGAAACCGAGCACGTCCAGCGAAACGCTTTCGGAGGCGATCATGTACTCGACGCCTTCGTCGGTGTGACGCTGACCGAAGACGATCGGGCGGATGCCGTGTGGATCGCGGAAACCGACGATGCCGTAACCGGTCACCATCGCCACGACCGCGTAACCACCGACGCAACGGTTGTGCACGTCGGTGACGGCCGCGAACACGTCTTCTTCAGTCGGCTGCAACTTGCCACGCTGGGCCAGCTCGTGTGCGAACACGTTGAGCAGTACTTCCGAATCGGAGTTGGTGTTGACGTGGCGCAGGTCAGATTCGTAAATCTCCTTGGCCAGTTGTTCAACGTTGGTCAGGTTACCGTTGTGCGCCAGGGTGATGCCGTACGGCGAGTTGACGTAAAACGGTTGAGCTTCGGCCGAGGTCGAGCTGCCCGCGGTCGGATAACGCACATGGCCAATGCCCATGTGGCCAACCAGGCGCTGCATGTGACGCTGATGGAACACGTCACGCACCAGGCCATTGTCCTTGCGCAGGAATAACCGGCCATCGTGGCTGGTCACAATACCGGCAGCGTCCTGGCCGCGGTGCTGGAGGACGGTTAGCGCGTCATACAGCGCCTGATTGACGTTCGACTTACCGACGATACCGACGATGCCACACATGCGACGCAACCCCTACTTAATGGATCTGAACTGAACACAACTCACTGAGGCGTTTTGGCCGTCGGCAAGAGGTGCTCCTTGAACGGAATATCAGCGGGTACGCTGATTCCGCTGGCAAGCCACTGACTGCTCCACCTGAGAATCAGGTTTTTGGACCAGTCTGCGACCAATAGAAATTTTGGCACGAGCTGTGACTCTTGCCACCACCCGTCCTGCTGTACCGGCCCCAGGCTCAACAGCCCGACCGCCACGACCACCAGCAACACGCCACGCGCCCCGCCGAAAGCCATGCCGAGGAATCGATCGGTCCCGGATAGCCCGGTGACGCGAACCAACTCGCCGATAAGATAATTGATCATTGCGCCTACGATTAAAGTGGCGACAAACATGATGGCACAGCCCGTGATCACACGAGCCGACGGTGTTGCAATGTAACCGCCCAGGTACTCGGACAATGAACCACCGAACATCCAGGCAACGACTCCTGCGATGATCCAGGTCAGCAGCGAGAGTGCTTCCTTGACGAAGCCGCGGCTCAGACTGATCAAAGCGGAGATGGCGATGATTGCAACGATCGCCCAGTCAACCCAGGTAAATGGCACAGTGCAGCCTACAGACAGATGAGGCGGCGCATTTTAGCAGAGCCCATGGCTGTCGGTAAGCTGAGATTGTCAGTGCTTTTCAAATCAGGGCGATAGATTTAGCCGCGCTCAGGCTGGAAACGCACCACAAAACCCTTGAGGTTCTGCTGGCGACTCAACAAGTCACGCAGACGATCGGCTTCCGCACGCTCGATCAGCGGCCCGACGAACACCCGATTCTTGCCATCGGAGGAACGGATATAGGCGTTATAGCCTTGGCTGCGCAGGGTTTTCTGCAGGCTTTCAGCGCTCTCGCGGCTCGACAGGCTGGCCAGTTGCACCGACCAGCTGACCGACAGGCCATTGGCATCGACGCGACTTGGGGTAGCGACCGGTTTGGCCGGTGCGACCGCGATTGGCTGGGCAGGTGCCGGCACAGGCTTGGCGACTGGCGCTGCTGGCGGCGTGACCGGTTTGGCAGCTGGCGGCGCTGGCGCCACGGGAGCCGTTGGCGCAATCGCCGTCGACGGCGCTTGCTGCTCGGCAATTTCGTCGTCGCTTGGCACAGGCTCTTGCGGCAATGCCTGCGGTTCAGGCACCGCCACCGGCTCGATCTGCACTTGCGGCACTGCGGGGGCATGCGGCGCAGCAGGCGCGTCGACCCTTACCTGGCGCTGTTCGTCCTGACGGGAAAACAGCATCGGCAGGAAAATCACCGCCAGCGCCACCAGCACCAGGGCGCCGACCATGCGCTGCTTGTACGCCTTATCCAGCAAAGCCATTTGCCGCTTCCTCCGTGGAGTGCCGGGCCAGCCATTCAAGGGCCTCGGCGACACAATAAAATGATCCGAACAACAGAATCTCGTCGTCACTCGTCGCCTGCGCGCACTGCCCTTCCAGGGCCGCGGCCACGCTGTCATAGGACGTAACCGAGGCGCCAAGGTTCTGCAACGCCGCGTGCAACTGAGCAACCGGCCGTGCCCGTGGCGAATCCAGCGGCGCGACGGCCCAATGCTGGACACTAGCATTCAATTCACCGACAACACCATCCAGGTCCTTGTCCGCCAACAACCCGAACACCGCCAGACGCTTGCCGGCCGGCGGTCGACTGGCCAGACGCCGAGCCAGATATTCTGCCGCGTGAGGGTTATGCCCCACGTCCAGCAGCAAATTCAGACGCTTGCCCTGCCAGTCGATCTGACGACGATCAAGACGACCGACGACCCGCGTCGCCTTCAGCGCTTCAATAATCTGCGCATCCGCCCAAGGCAAACCGAGCAGCAGGTAAGCCTGCAACGCCAGCGCGGCGTTTTCCATCGGCAGATCGAGCAATGGCAGATCGTGCAATTCGACCGCACGCCCTTGGGCATCAACGCCGCGCCATTGCCAGTTGTGATCGGTGATACCGAGGTCGAAATCGCGCCCACGCAGGAAAAACGGGCAATTGAGCTCGCGCGCCTTATCCAGCAGAGGTTGAGGAGGATTCAGATCGCCGCACAGTGCAGGCGCGCCCTGGCGGAAGATCCCGGCCTTTTCGAAGGCCACGGACTCGCGGGTATCACCCAGGTAATCCGCATGGTCGACACCAATGCTGGTGACCAGCGCGACATCGGCATTCACCACGTTGACCGTGTCCAGACGCCCGCCCAGGCCGACTTCCAGCACCACCGCATCGAGACCGGCCTGTTGAAACAGCCAGAACGCCGCCAAGGTGCCCATTTCGAAGTAAGTCAGGGATGTTTCGCCGCGACCCGCCTCGACCGCGGCAAAGGCTTCGCACAGCTGCGCGTCAGTGGCTTCGACGCCATTGACCTGCACCCGCTCGTTGTAACGCAGCAGGTGCGGAGAATTGTAGACACCCACGTTCAGGCCCTGCGCCCGCAGCAATGAAGCCACGAACGCGCAGGTAGACCCTTTGCCGTTGGTGCCGGTGACCGTGATCACCCGAGGCGCCGGCTTGCCCAGTCCCATGCGGGACGCTACCTGTTGCGAACGCTCCAGCCCCATGTCGATGGCCGAAGGATGCAACTGTTCAAGGTAGGCGAGCCACTCGCCAAGGGTGCGCTCGATCATAGGTTCGCAGGTACCGGTGGGACCACGATTGGCTCGACAGGCGCGGCGACGAATTTAGGCGTCGGCAGGCCCATCATTTGTGCCAGCAGGTTGCCCAGGCGTGGACGCAGTTCCTGACGAGGGATGATCATGTCGATCGCGCCGTGCTCCAGCAGGAACTCGCTGCGCTGGAAGCCTTCCGGCAGTTTTTCGCGAACGGTTTGCTCGATCACGCGCGGACCGGCGAAACCGATCAGGGCTTTCGGCTCACCGACGATCACGTCGCCGAGCATCGCCAGACTGGCGGAAACACCACCGTAGACCGGGTCGGTCAGTACCGAGATGAACGGAATGCCTTCTTCGCGCAGACGTGCCAGCACCGCGGAGGTCTTGGCCATTTGCATCAGGGAGATCAGCGCTTCCTGCATCCGTGCACCACCGGATGCGGAGAAGCAGATCATCGGGCAACGGTTTTCCAGGGCGTAGTTGGCGGCGCGCACAAAGCGCTCACCGACGATGGCGCCCATCGAGCCACCCATGAAGGAGAATTCGAAGGCCGACACCACGACCGGCATGCCCAGCAAGGTGCCGCTCATGGAGATCAGTGCATCTTTTTCGCCGGTCTGCTTTTGCGCAGCGGTCAGGCGATCCTTGTACTTCTTGCCGTCGCGGAATTTCAGACGGTCAACCGGCTCCAGGTCCGCGCCCAGTTCGGCACGACCTTCAGCGTCGAGGAAGATATCGATACGGGCGCGGGCGCCGATACGCATGTGGTGGTTGCACTTGGGGCAAACGTCCAGGGTCTTTTCCAGCTCCGGACGATACAGCACCGCCTCGCAAGACGGGCATTTGTGCCACAGACCTTCAGGCACCGAGCTCTTCTTGACCTCGGAACGCATGATCGAAGGGATCAGTTTGTCTACTAACCAGTTGCTCATGCTTTCTTTCTCCAGTACCGGCGGCCCGAACGCTCTGGTTCGCAGCCCCGCGTATGCCCTTGAGCTAAATTCATATGTGTAGCGATGATCGATGGATTGCCGGGTCAGCGAGACGCTGACCTGCGTACAACCCAAAAATTCTCAGCCATGCCTGCTTTGTGCAGGTGCACCTCTTTTGTACAGAGCAGTGGACGGCGGCAGTCTGCCAGCCGTCACATCAACGACGTGCTACCGCGTACCGCTTTGATGAATGCCTGAATCTTTGCGTGATCCTTGATGCCCTTGCTCGCCTCTACCCCTCCGCTGACGTCCACCGCGTAAGGCCGAACCCGGGTAATCGCCTCGGCGACGTTGTCTGGCGTCAAGCCACCCGCCAGGATGATCGGCTTGCTCAAGCCTTGCGGTATCAGTGACCAGTCAAAGGCTTCACCGGTTCCACCGGGAACACCTTCGACATAAGCGTCGAGCAAAATACCGCTGGCGCTTGGGTATGCATCACAAGCTGCCGCGATGTCATCACCGGCCTTGACCCGCAATGCCTTGATGTACGGCCGGTGCCAGCCTTCGCAATCAGCGGCGGTTTCGTCGCCATGGAACTGCAACAGGTCCAGCGGCACTGCGTCGAGGATTTCCCCCAACTCGCAACGGCTGGCGTTGACGAACAAACCCACGGTGGTCACGAACGGCGGCAAGGCCTCGATGATCGCCCTCGCCTGCTGGAACGTCACGGCCCGCGGGCTTTTGGCGTAGAACACAAATCCGATGGCATCGGCCCCGGCCTCAACCGCCGCCAACGCATCCTCTATGCGGGTAATCCCACAAATTTTGCTGCGAACGGCCGACATGTCGATAGAACCTCAGGGCAATTCCGGGAAAGTCCCGGATGGTATCAAAAGCGTTCGAAGGCGTCAGCCGTCAAGTTCCGAGAAGCCGGTGAGGAAGTGTGGGCCGATGTAACGCTCGGGCAATTCGAATTCATCGCGATACTCGACTTGCACCAAATACAGGCCAAACGGATGGGCCGTCACCCCGCCGGAACGACGAACGCGACTCTCCAGCACCTCTTTCATCCACTCCACGGGACGCTCGCCAGCACCGATGGTCATCAAGACGCCTGCGATGTTGCGCACCATGTGGTGCAGGAACGCGCTGGCACGGATATCCAGCACGATCATTTTGCCATGGCGGGTAACGCGCAGGTGATGCAGCTCCTTGATCGGCGACTTGGCCTGGCACTGGCCAGCGCGGAAAGCGCTGAAGTCGTGGGTGCCGACCAGGTACTGAGCGGCCTCGGACATACGCTCGACGTCCAGCGGGCGATGGTTCCAGGTGATTTCTTCGTTCAGGTGCGCCGGGCGGATCTGATCGTTGTAGATCACGTAGCGATAGCGCCGGGCGATGGCTTTGAACCGCGCATGGAAATGCGCCGGCATGACCTTGGCCCAGCTGACGCTGATGTCGTGCGGCAAGTTGATGTTGGCACCCATGACCCAGGCCTTCATCGAGCGCTCTACCTGAGTGTCGAAATGCACCACTTGGCCGCAAGCATGCACACCGGCGTCGGTGCGCCCGGCGCAATGCAGCGACACGGGTGAGTCGGCGACTCTGGACAAGGCCTTTTCAAGAAGCTCCTGCACCGTGTCCACACCGGAGGCCTGACGTTGCCAGCCGCGATAACGCGAACCTTTGTACTCAACGCCCAACGCGATCCGGAAAAAGCCGTCGGCCGCCATTTCGGCGGCCGGATTATCTATATTTGCCAAGGGGTGACAGCCTGCTGATCTACGCAAAGGCAGGCATTATAAGGCCGCTGGACCGGGATGCCAGTGTAACTGTGACACAGCGTTGAATGTACTACCCCCATCGCATCCCCCAAACAAAAACGGCAGCCTCGATGGGCCGCCGTTCTGTTTACGCCTTACCGACAACTCACGCCAGACGCGAGAGCATTTCCTTGGCTTCGCTCTTCTGACCGGCATCGCCCTCGGTCACCACCTCATTGAGGATGTCCCGAGCGCCGTCGTTGTCGCCCATGTCGATATAGGCCTGGGCCAGATCGAGTTTAGTGGCGACTTCATCGGTACCAGAGAGGAAATCGAGCTCATCGTCCGCAGAGGCAAAAGCGTCTTCTTCGGTGAAGCTCGGCTCGCCGAGGCTCTGAGACAGACGATCCAGCTCAGCGTTGACGTCGTTGAGTTCATTTTCAAAAGCGTCAGGCTGATCCGGGGTAGCGTCCATTTCATCGGCCAGCGACAGATCGAAGTCAGCCGGCAACTCCAGGTCGTCGAGCGGCGCCTCAGTCGCGACCGGCGCTTCAGTGACAGTCGGCACTTCAGCGGCAGGCAAGTCCTTGAGGTCGTCATCCAGACTCAGCAGGAAGTCGTCTTCAGCCAGGGTTTCTGGCGAAGCATCGCCACCCAGGTCCATGTCCAGGTCGAAGTCCGACAGATCGTCGAGGCTTTCCTTGATTTCAGTCTGTTGTTGCAACACCGACTCAAAGCTCAGATCGTCGTCCAGCGGAAACTCGTCCAGCTCAGCCAGAGACTCTGGTTCTGGCTCAGGCTGTGGTTGCGGTGCTGGCTCGACTGCAACCGCAGGCGTGATCGGAGTAGCCGCTTCCAGATCGTCGAGACTCAGATCGAAAGCGCTGTCAAAGTCAGCCAATGCCGGTTCCGGGGCTTGCGGCTCGTCCAGCAGCAGGTCCTTGACGTACTGTGCATCCAGCTCGGCGGCGACAGCCGCGGCGGCCAGACCACCCACCGCCGCGACCACCATGGCCGGAAAGCGGCTTTTCAGCTGTTCGACCCGGGCGAAGTTGTCGCCGTTGGCCACCAGTTGACGCTCCTGAGCGACGAACGCATCGCGATCGCCCTGCTGACCGTAGACTTCCATCAGCTTCAGGCGCAGATCACTGCGTTGCGGCTCTTGCTTGATAGCATCTTCCAGCAACGCGGCAGCCTGATTCAGGCGACCGGCCGCGACGTGCGACTGTGCCTGGGCCAAGACGTCGTCAGAGCGTTCGGCGGCAGGCGCAACCAACGGTGCAGCGATCGGCGGCGTCACTACAACCGGGGCAATTACCGGGGCAGGTGCAGGTGCAGGCGTTGGTGCGGTCGCGAGCTTCACGCTTGGCGGCGGAACTTCCAGACCTTCGAAGCTGCTTTCCGGCAGGTCGAGGTCGGTGGAGAACTCTTGCTCCTCAGCCAAGGCACGGGCCATGCGCAGATGTTTTTCTGCTTCTTGCTGAGCTTTGCGGCGACGGGCCAGCAACAACAGCAAGAGCAGCAGAACCACCGCACCGCCACCCACCAGACCCAGCAGGATCGGGTTGGTCAGCAGCTCGTTGAATTTCTGCTCGTCGGACGCCACTGGCGTCGGCTCGACGACAGGCGCCGGAACGGCTTCCGGTGCAGCAGCCTCTGGTGCAGGAGCCGTCGGAACCACTTCCGCAGGCGTTGCCGCAGGATTGGCCGCAAGTTCCGCCGACATCGCCGGAGCGGTCGTAGCCGCCGGTGCGCCCGCGCCGCCTTCGGCTTGCAGCTTGGCCAACTGATTATTCTTCAGTTCGATCAGGCGCTGCAGCTTGTCCAGCTGACTTTGCAGGTCGTTCATGCGGCTTTTCAGTTCAGCGTTGTCACGGCGAGTCGTGTCGAGGCTTTCCTGAGTCACGGCCAGCTTGTTGCTCAAGGCTTTCGCATCACCGGCGACACCTTTGCCACGTCCCTTGCCGGTGTCGGCAGACACCAGGCTCAGCTTGTCCGTGGCGGCTTGCGACGAAGCGCCTTCACCGCGAGCACGCTTGGTGGCATCGAGTTGCTGCTGCCCGCTTCCGGGTTTCGCTACATAGCGACGGCCGTGGCGCCATGCACTGTTCTGCGCGGCGACTTCGGCGATGGCCTTGGGTTGCGGCAGACTGGCGCTCTGCACTTGATCGGGCAGACGTAGCACCTGACCGGCTTTCAGTCGGTTGATGTTGCCGTCGATGAACGCATCCGGGTTCAACGCCTGGATGGCCAGCATGGTTTGCTGGATCGATCCACCGTTACGCGCCTTCGCGGCGATTTCCCATAGGGTATCGCGCGGCGTGGTGGTGTATTGCGTCGATTTGGTCGCGCCGGTAACTGGCGCGGTCACCGCTTGGGCTGGCGCCGGTTGCGCGGCGGCCTCGGCGGTTTGCGGCGAGAATTTGGACGGATCGAGCAGCACGCTGTAATCGCGCAGCAGACGACCGTTTGGCCACATCACCTGAACCAGGAATTTCACCATCGGTTCGGACAGCGGTTTGCTGGAAGTGATGCGCAGGATGCTTTTGCCGCTGGCGTTAAGCACCGGCGTGAAAGTCAGGTCGTTGAGGAACGCCTGACGGTCGACACCGGCCTTGGCGAAATCTTCGGGCGAAGCCAGGCTCGGCACCACTTCGGCCGCCGTGAGATCCTTGACGTCGAGCAACTCGATTTCTGCTACCAGAGGCTGGTTCAGCGTCGACTTCAGGGTCAATTCCCCAAGCCCGAGAGCATGCGCCATACCGGAGGACAGCGCCGAGGCGGCCGCTATTGCTAACACCAGTTTGCGAACTTGAACCATAGCCTCATCCTTTGTTTGAACATTCCTCGGCCAGCGAGAAGGTGTTGATTGCCGCTGCCGTAAGGCGTTGCGCGCGACGGCGAAGGGTCGTCGCGCGCGATCGTTTCATTCATGCGACGAAAGCCCTGCGGGATGGCTCGCCTCAAGCATTCCGGCCAAACATAGCGCTCGGCTGGAACCACTAGAAAAAATTGTTGCCAAGTATCTTTTACAGCAGGTCTTTTATCAACAATTCAGCCACCTGCACAGCATTGAGCGCGGCACCTTTGCGTACGTTATCTGACGTCAGCCACACGTTAAGTTCCGCCGGGTCGTCGATCCCGCTGCGAACCCGACCAACGTAAACCACGTCCTGCCCTACCGCATCGCCTACCGGCGTCGGGTAATCGCCCGCCTCAACCAGCTCGATACCGGGCGCCGCTTCCAGTGCCGCGTTGACTTTCGCCAGGTCGACAGCGCTCGATGACTGCAAGGTCACGCTATAGCTATCGCCAAAAAACACCGGGGCTTGAATGCAAGTGACGGAAATCTTTAATAAAGGCAGCGACAAGACCTGACGCAGCTCGCGCACCAGACGCTTTTCCAGCAACGTGTGGCCCTGAGCATCGGGCGCACCGACTTGCGCCAACAGGTTAAAAGCCATCTGCCGATCGAAGAAAGCCGGCTCCAGCGGACGCACGTTGAGCAGCTCGGCGGTTTGCCGGGCCAACTCGCTGACGGCTTCGCGGCCCTGGGCCGATACTGCCAGGCACGCCGTCAGGCTGATGCGTTGCAGGTCGAGCAAGTCAAGCAGCGGCGCCAGCACCACCGCCAGCGCTGTCGCCGAAGGGCTTGGGCTACTGACCTGGAAGGGCTTTTTCAAGCCAGCAAGAATTGCAGCATTGGCCTCGGGCACCACTTGCGGCGCCTGATCGGCCGGCAATGCGCCGGACAAGTCGATCAGCGAGCAGCCGGCAGCCGTGGCGCGCGGGGCAAAACTGAGGGTCACCGCCGGACCGGCGGCGAAGAACACCAACTGGACTTTGCTGAAGTCGAACTCATCAACTTCCCGCACCCGCACGTTCTTACCGCGAAACGGCACCGAGTGTCCGGCCGATTCACTGCTCGCCAGCAGGTGCAGATTGCCGACAGGAAAGTCGCGCTCTTCGAGAATCTGGACGAGTGTTTCGCCGACAGTACCGGTGGCGCCGATCACGGCAATATCGAAGGACTGGCTCATGGTTCTACCTCTGGCGAAACGGGGGGAGCGGCACTTTACCGGGTGGTTGGCGTGCAGGCAATTCACGCCCACCCTGATCATTCCCACGCTCTGCGTGGGAATGCCGCCATGGACGCTCTGCGTCCGCTGTTAAGGCAGTGACGCGGAGCGTCACAGGATGCATTCCCACGCAGAGCGTGGGAATGATCGGACGATCTGCGGGAATAAAAAAACCCGCACCTCTTTCAAGGCGCGGGTTCTTTCATTGCATCAATCGATCAACGCTCAAGCAGGATCCGCAGCATGCGACGCAGCGGCTCGGCCGCGCCCCACAGCAGTTGGTCGCCGACGGTGAAGGCTCCGACGAATTGCGAACCCATGTTCAGCTTGCGCAGACGACCGACCGGCACGTTCAGGGTGCCGGTGACTTTCGTCGGGCTCAGCTCCTGCATGCTGATCTCACGGTTGTTCGGCACCAGCTTGACCCAAGGGTTGTGCTGGCTGATCAGCCCTTCGATGTCGGCGATCGGCACGTCTTTGTTCAGCTTGATGGTCAGCGCCTGGCTGTGGCAACGCATGGCGCCGATGCGCACGCAGATGCCGTCCACCGGGATCGGGCTCTTGAAGCGACCGAGGATCTTGTTGGTCTCGGCCTGGGCCTTCCACTCCTCACGGCTCTGACCGTTCGGCAGTTCCTTGTCGATCCACGGGATCAGGCTGCCGGCCAGCGGTACGCCGAAGTTTTCGGTCGGGTACGCGTCGCTGCGCATGGCTTCGGCGACACGGCGGTCGATGTCGAGGATCGCGCTGGCCGGATCGGCCAGTTGATCGGCGACAGCGCCGTGGGTCACACCCATTTGCTTGATCAGTTCACGCATGTGCTGCGCGCCGCCACCGGAGGCCGCCTGATAGGTCATGGCGCTCATCCACTCCACCAGACCGGCTTCGAACAGACCGCCCAGGCCCATCAGCATCAGGCTGACGGTGCAGTTGCCGCCGATGTAGTTCTTGGTGCCCGCGTCGAGCTGCTGGTCGATGACCTTGCGGTTGACCGGGTCCAGCACGATCACCGCGTCATCCTGCATGCGCAGGCTGGAAGCGGCGTCGATCCAGTAACCCTGCCAGCCGGCTTCGCGCAGCTTCGGGAACACTTCGCTGGTGTAGTCGCCACCCTGGCAGGTCAGAATCACGTCGAGGGTTTTCAGCTCTTCAATGCTGTAAGCGTCCTTGAGCGGAGCAATGTCCTTGCCCACGGACGGGCCTTGGCCACCGACATTGGAAGTGGTGAAAAACACCGGCTCGATAAGATCGAAATCCTGCTCTTCCAGCATCCGCTGCATGAGCACGGAACCGACCATGCCGCGCCAACCGATCAGACCTACACGTTTCATCGCAACTACACCTTCTTGAAAAAGTGGGCCGCTGCTTTCAAGGTTGAAAATTGCAGCGGGCCAGAGAGATTACAGATTCCGCAGCGCGGCGACTACTGCGTCACCCATTTCCTGCGTACCGACCTTGGTGCAACCAGCCGACCAGATGTCGCCCGTGCGCAGCCCCTGATCCAAAACCAGGCTCACGGCCTTCTCGATGGCATCGGCCACATCCTGCAGATTAAAGCTGTAACGCAGCATCATCGACACCGACAAAATGGTCGCCAACGGGTTGGCAATGCCCTTGCCAGCGATGTCCGGCGCCGAACCGTGGCACGGCTCGTACATGCCTTTGTTGTTGGCATCCAGCGACGCCGACGGCAGCATGCCGATGGAACCGGTGAGCATCGACGCTTCGTCGGAAAGAATGTCGCCGAACAGGTTGTCGGTGACGATCACGTCGAACTGCTTCGGTGCACGCACCAGTTGCATGGCGGCGTTGTCGACGTACATGTGGCTCAGTTCGACATCCGGGTAGTCCTTGGCCACTTGCTCGACGATTTCACGCCACAGTTGGCTGGAGGCCAGCACGTTGGCCTTGTCCACCGAGCACAGCTTCTTGCCGCGCACGCGCGCCATGTCGAAACCGACACGGGCGATACGGCGGATTTCAGTTTCGCTGTACGGCAGCGTGTCGTAGGCCTGGCGCTCGCCGTTTTCCAGCTCGCGTACGCCACGTGGCGCGCCGAAATAGATACCGCCGGTCAGTTCACGGACGATCAGGATGTCCAGGCCGGCAACGATTTCTGCCTTCAGGCTGGAAGCCTCGGCCAGTTGCGGGTACAGGATCGCCGGACGCAGGTTGCCGAACAGGCCCAATTGCGCACGGATTTTCAGCAGACCACGCTCAGGGCGAATGTCACGCTCGATGGTGTCCCATTTCGGGCCGCCCACGGCGCCCAGCAGCACAGCATCGGCTGCGCGTGCACGGGCCAGGGTTTCGTCGGCCAGCGGCACGCCGTGCTTGTCGATGGCGGCGCCACCGATCACGTCATGGCTCAGCTCGAAGCCCAGGCTGTACTTGTCGTTCGCCAGCTCCAGCACCTTGACCGCTTCGGCCATGATTTCCGGGCCAATACCGTCGCCTGGGAGAATCAGAATCTGCTTGCTCATGCTTTCCTCATGTCATCAGTCGGCGCGCCCTGGGGCGCGCCCGGAAAAATTCTATCGTTCAGCCATCAGCACCAACACATCGGTACTGAACGAACCATCGGCCTCAATCTCAAAATATTCGCGCACTTCGTTGCCCATCGATTGCTGCAACTCGAGGATCGCCGCGCGCATCACCTGCGGCGTGCGCATGCGCTCGACCCAGGAGGTGTACTCCAGGCGCAACCGTTGGCGCGTGGTGCTGCGGGTATGCAACCCCGCTTCGCTGACCTGACGCAACCACTCGCCCGCAGAATAATCGCGCACGTGGCTGGTGTCGCGCAGCACTTCGACGCTTTGCAGGTAAGTGTCGAACAACGGGCTGCCCGGCGACAACACATCGATGAACGCCGCCACCCCGCCCGGCTTCAGCACCCGGCGAACTTCGCGCAGGGCCACACCGAGGTCGCTCCAATGGTGCGCCGAATAGCGGCTGAAGACGAAATCGAACTCGCCATCGGCGAACGGCAGACGCTCGGCGGCGCCGTTGACCGTGGTCACATTGCTCAAACCCCGGTCGATCGCGGCGGCGGCGACCACATCGAGCATCTGCTGGGACAGGTCGTAAGCGACTACTTCCTTGACCAGCGAGGCCACGTGAAAACTCACATGACCGGCGCCGCAGCCCAGGTCCAGCACCCGGGCATCGCCCTGCCCCGCCAGTTCAGCCTGTAGCAGTGCGAACTCGGTGCCTTGAGCGTGTACGGCGCTGCTCAGGTAAGCAGAGGCCTGCTCACCGAATTGCTTTTGGACTACCTGACTGTGTTGGGCGGTGCTGGTCATCGGGACTTCCTTTTGGGTTGCTGGTTTTCAAGATCAAAAGATCGCAGCCTTCGGCAGCCCCTACATGGAATGGCCTGCACCTGTAGGAGCTGCCGAAGGCTGCGATCTTTTCAACGGTCACCTCAAAACATCACGCGTCGCGAAACAACCACGGCTGGCTCGCGCGGTGTTTGGCTTCAAACGCGGCAATCGCCTCGCCGTCCTGCAAGGTCAGGCCGATATCGTCCAGACCATTCAACAGGCAGTGTTTGCGGAAGGCATCGATCTCGAAGCTCAGCACTTTGCCGTCCGGACGGGTCACGGTCTGGGCCTGCAGATCGATCTGCAACTGGTAGCCCGGGTTCGCCTCAACCTGCTTGAACAGCTCATCGACTTCAGCGTCGCTCAAGATGATCGGCAGCAAGCCGTTCTTGAAGCTGTTGTTGAAGAAGATGTCGGCGTAGCTCGGCGCGATGATGCTGCGGAAACCGTACTCTTCCAGTGCCCACGGCGCGTGCTCGCGGCTGGAACCGCAACCGAAGTTCTCGCGAGCCAGCAACACGCTGGCGCCTTGATAACGCTCGGCGTTGAGGACGAAGTCCTTGTTCAACGGGCGCTTGGAGTTGTCCTGATACGGCTGGCCAACGTCCAGATAACGCCATTCATCGAACAGGTTCGGACCGAAACCGGTGCGTTTGATCGACTTCAAGAACTGCTTCGGGATGATCTGGTCGGTGTCGACGTTGGCACGATCCAAAGGCGCGACAAGACCAGTGTGCTGGGTAAAAGCTTTCATGCTGCGCTCCTTTAGATCAATTCACGGACGTCGACGAAACGACCGTTCACAGCGGCGGCGGCGGCCATGGCCGGGCTGACGAGGTGCGTACGGCCACCGGCGCCCTGACGGCCTTCGAAGTTACGGTTAGAGGTCGACGCGCAATGCTCGCCCGACTCCAAGCGGTCCGGATTCATCGCCAGGCACATCGAGCAGCCTGGCTCACGCCATTCAAAACCGGCCTCGATAAAAATCTTGTCCAGGCCTTCGGATTCGGCCTGAGCCTTCACCAGCCCCGAACCCGGCACCACGATGGCCTGCTTGATGGTCGAAGCCACTTTGCGGCCTTTGGCGATCACGGCGGCGGCGCGCAGGTCTTCGATCCGCGAGTTGGTGCAGGAACCGATGAATACGCGGTCCAGCTGAATGTCGGTGATCGCCTGATTGGCGGTCAAACCCATGTATTTCAAGGCGCGTTCGATGGAGTCGCGCTTGACCAAGTCCATTTCCTTGGCCGGATCCGGTACGTTCTGATCCACGGCCAACACCATCTCAGGCGAGGTGCCCCAGCTGACTTGCGGCTTGATCTGAGCGGCATCGAGCTCGACGATGGTGTCGAACTTGGCGTCTTTATCGGAGACCAGGTCTTTCCAGGCCTCGACGGCCAAATCCCATTCCGCGCCCTTCGGAGCAAATGGACGGCCCTTGACGTAAGCCACGGTTTTTTCGTCGGCGGCCACCAGGCCAACGCGAGCGCCGGCTTCGATGGACATGTTGCAAATGGTCATGCGGCCTTCAACGGACAAGTCGCGAATCGCGCTACCGGCGAATTCGATGGCGTGGCCATTACCACCAGCGGTGCCGATCTTGCCGATCACGGCGAGGACGATGTCCTTGGCAGTCACGCCGAACGGCAATTTGCCCTCGACCGACACCAGCATGTTCTTCATTTTCTTGGCGACCAGGCACTGAGTGGCGAGCACGTGCTCGACTTCGGAAGTGCCAATACCGTGAGCCAGGGCACCGAATGCGCCGTGGGTCGAGGTGTGGGAATCGCCGCAGACCACGGTCATCCCCGGCAAGGTGGCGCCCTGCTCCGGGCCGATGACGTGGACGATGCCTTGGCGGACGTCATTCATCTTGAATTCGACGATGCCGTATTCGTCACAGTTATCGTCAAGGGTCTGAACCTGCAAACGCGAGACCTGGTCAACGATCGCTTCGATGCCGCCCTTGCGCTCCGGGGTGGTCGGTACGTTGTGGTCCGGGGTCGCGATGTTGGCATCGATGCGCCAAGGCTTGCGCCCGGCCAGACGCAGGCCTTCGAAGGCTTGCGGCGAGGTCACTTCGTGGATGATGTGACGATCGATGTAGATCAGCGCAGAGCCATCGTCGCGCTGCTTGACCAAATGCGAATCCCAGAGCTTGTCGTAGAGCGTTTTGCCGGCCATCAGACGGTTTCCTCATCAGCTTGTTTCTATGCCCTGGGTCTTGAGTGATTTCAATAACCCCTTGGCTTGTGAGGTCGATCCTAGGGGGTTACATTAAATAACTCAAATTCATATTTTTTATGCTTTGCATAACCAACTGGAATGCCACTGAGACCTCATCATGGACCTCGCCAACCTCAATGCTTTTATCGCGATTGCAGAGACCGGAAGCTTCTCCGGCGCAGGTGAACGGCTGCACCTGACGCAACCCGCCATCAGCAAGCGCATCGCCGGGCTGGAGCAGCAATTGAAGGTGCGGCTGTTCGATCGATTGGGCCGGGAAGTTGGCCTGACCGAAGCCGGCCGCGCCCTGCTGCCACGGGCTTATCAGATCCTCAATGTACTGGATGACACCCGCCGCGCCCTGACCAACCTGACCGGTGAAGTCACCGGCCGTCTGACATTGGCCACCAGCCATCACATCGGCCTGCACCGTTTGCCACCCTTATTAAGAGAGTTCACCCGACGTTACCCGCAGGTGGCACTGGACATTCAGTTCCTCGATTCGGAAGTGGCTTACGAAGAAATCCTCCATGGCCGCGCTGAACTGGCGGTCATCACCCTTGCACCGGAACCTCACACATTGGTCAAGGCCACGCCCGTGTGGGACGACCCGCTGGATTTCGTGGCCGCCCCGGAGCATCCGCTGATCAGCAACGGCGCGGTCAGCCTGGCGGATATTGCCCTGCACCCCGCGGTTTTCCCCGGTGGCAACACCTTTACCCACCATATCGTGCAGCGCCTGTTCGAGGCCCAGGGCCTGACGCCGAATATCGCCATGAGCACGAATTATCTGGAAACCATCAAGATGATGGTTTCGATCGGCCTGGCCTGGAGCGTTTTGCCGCGCACCATGCTGGATGATCAAGTGGCGCGCATACCTTTGCCGGGCATACAACTCACTCGCCAGCTAGGCTATATCCTGCACACCGAACGGACGCTGTCGAACGCGGCAAAGGCCTTCATGGCTTTGCTGGATGCACAAATCGATCAGCCAGGGACTCGCGGCTAAGCTGTGCTTCTTCTTTTGTGCTACGCCTATAGAGCCCCAAAACCCTGTGCCTAACGCCCAACTCAGCCCAAGGCCTGTTATCCATGCCCAAATCTGTTGAACGTATGCCGCCAATGCCGCGAATTCAGGCAATTGACCCAAAACGGTCCGAGCAGAGCTGGGAAAGCGCCCCACAGTTGCTCGCGGCCCTCAATGGTGCCCGGCTGGGCGCCTGGTATTGGGACATCGAGCGCGGGCAGATCAGCTGGTCACGGGGCACTCAGGCGTTGTTCGGCTTCGATCCCCGGCAACCGCTGCCCGAGGATCTGGAATACCTCGACCTGCTGCCCCAGGAGGATCGGGCGAAAGCCATCCGCGCCTTCAATGCAGTGATCGCCGGTGCTCCGCTGGAGCAAGCCATGCACCACCGCATCCGTTGGCCTGACGGCAGCCTGCACTGGCTGGAAATCAACGGCAGCCTGCTACCGGACAAAAACGGCCGGCCACGAATGATCGGGGTCATCCGTGAAATCACTCACCAGCGCCAGCGTGAACAGGCGCTGAGCAGCTCGGAAAAACGCTTCGCCACGCTGTTTCACCTGTGCCCGAACATGGTGCTGCTGACCCGTCAGGAAGACGGCCTGATCAGCGAAGCGAACCAGTATTTCGAAAGTCTGTTCGGCTGGCCGGTGCAGGACGCTATAGGCCGAACCACGCTGGAACTGGGCCTTTGGGTCAACCCGGAGCAACGGGCGGAACTGGTCAAGGCTACCAAGGCCAAAGGTGAGCTGATCAACATGGAGGTGCAATTTCGCGCCAGCAACGGGCAGGTTCACGACGGCATTCTCAGCGCGCAAAAGGTCGAGCTCGAAGGCCAGCCTTACCTGCTGAGCACGTTCCTTGACACCACCGAACGCAAAATTGCCGAGCACGCCCTCAAAGATAGCCAGGAACGCCTCGACCTGGCCCTGGATTCGGCGCAACTCGGCACCTGGGACTGGCACATCCCCAGCGGCATGCTGTACGGCTCGGCGCGAGCCGCCCAGCTGCATGGGCTGGAGCCCAAACCCTTCCATGAATCATTCGATGCGTTTTTTGAAGGCGTGCCTGACGAAGAGCGCGACACCATGCGCGACGCCTACCGCAGCTTGCGCGAAGGCCCGGCCGGCAATTATCAGGTGACGTACCGCGTGCAGCTGTCGGACGGCAGTTCGCGCTACCTGGAAAGCCGCGCCAGACTCTACCGCGATGATAGCGGCAACCCGCTGCGCATGGCTGGCACACTGCTGGACATCACCGATCAGGTGGAGCGCGAACAGCAACTGGTGGCGTCGGAAGAAAAATTCGCCACCTTGTTCCAGGTCAGCCCGGACCCGATCTGCGTCACACGCCAGGACACCGGCCATTTCATCGAGATCAACTCCAGCTTCACCCAGACGTTCGGCTGGAGCACCGCCGACGTCATCGGCCGCAGCGCTGACGAAATCGGCCTGTGGGACGCTTCGGCGAAAAGCCTGCAACGGATCGAACGGGTTATCCGTGAACAGGGCCTGAACAATGTGGCGATCATCGTTCAGCACAAGGACGGACAGTCCCTGACCTGCGTGATCTCCAGCCGTCAGATCAGCGTCGGCGACCAGCCGTGCATCGTCACCACCCTGCGCGACATCACCCAACAGCAACGCTCGGAAGCAGCGCTCAAGGCCAGCGAGGAGAAGTTTGCCAAGGCCTTTCACTCAAGCCCCGACGCCATCACCATCACCGAGCGCGACACCGGACGCTACCTGGAGGTTAACGACGGTTTCTGTCGCCTGACCGGTTACCGTGCCGATGAAGTGATCGGCCGCACGGTGTATCAGGTCGGCATCTGGGCCGAGGAGAAACAACGCTCGGCGTTGCTGGCGGAGCTACAGATCAAGGGCCGGGTTCATCACCTGGAAATGCTCGGGCGCAACAAACGCGGCGAGTTGCTGACCGTCGAAGTCTCGGTGGAGCCGATCACCCTCAACGAAACCGCCTGCCTGCTGCTGACCGCCCGGGACGTCAGCCTGCTGAAAAATGCTGAAGCGCAGATCCGTCACCTGGCCTACCACGACCCGCTGACCAACCTGCCGAACCGCGCGCTGTTGATGGACCGCCTGAGCCAGCAGATCGCCCTGCTCAAGCGCCACAACCTGCGCGGCGCCCTGATGTTCCTCGATCTGGACCACTTCAAGCACATCAACGACTCCCTCGGCCACCCGGTGGGCGATACGGTGCTGAAAATCATCACCGCGCGCCTCGAAGCCAGCGTGCGCATGGAAGACACCGTCGCACGCCTGGGCGGCGATGAGTTCGTGGTGCTGCTCAGCGGCCTGGAAGGTTCGCGCAGCGAAGTCAGTGCTCAGGTCCGGGAACTGGCGGACACCTTGCGTGAATTGCTGTCCGAACCGATGTTCCTCGATGGTCAGCGCCTGCAAGTGACGCCGAGCATCGGCATCGCGCTGATCCCCGACCACGGCTCGACCCCGACCGACCTGCTAAAACGCGCAGATATCGCCCTCTATCGCGCCAAGGACTCAGGCCGCAACACCACGCAGATGTATCACAACACCATGCAGAAGGCCGCCAGCGAACGCCTGCGCATGGAAACCGACCTGCGCCTGGCCCTTTCCCGAGGTGAATTCAGCGTGCAATACCAGCCTCAGGTGGACGCCCGCAACAACCGCATTACCGGCGCCGAAGCCCTGGTGCGCTGGCACCATCCGCAACTGGGCGCGCAATCGCCGACCGAGTTCATCAAGGTGCTGGAAGACAGCGGGCTGATTCTGGAAGTCGGCACGTGGATCCTCGACGAAGCCTGCGCGGCCTTCAAACGCCTGATCGCCAAAGGTCTGATCGACCCGCTCAATTTCAGCCTGTGCGTGAACATCAGCCCACGGCAATTCCGTCAGAACGATTTCGTCGAACGCATCGAGCACAGCCTCGGCAGCCACGGCCTGCCCTTCTCGTTGCTGAAACTGGAAATCACCGAAGGCATCGTCATCCAGAACCTGGACGACACCATCAGCAAAATGCGACGCCTGAAAAAACTCGGCGTGAGCTTTGCCATGGACGATTTCGGTACCGGTTATTCCTCGCTGACCTACCTCAAGCGCCTGCCGGTAGACACCCTGAAAATCGACCAGTCGTTCATCCGCGACGCCACCACCGACCCCAACGACGCCGAAATCATTCGCGCCATCGTCGCCATGGCCCGCAGCCTGGAGCTGGAAGTGATTGCCGAAGGGGTCGAAACCCTGGAGCAGCTGGAGTTCTTGCAGGGGCTGGGCTGCCATTTGTATCAGGGGTATCTGCACAGCCGGCCGTTGCCGGTGGAGGACTTCCAGAAGCTCCTCAAATAATCCCGTCAGCTCTGCATCCGGCTGTAGCAGCTGTCGAGCTTGCGAGGCTGCGTTCGGCTGCGAAGCAGTCGCAAAAACCTGCTTGCAAGGTCTGATTGAAGTACCGCGCCACCTGGATTCACGACTGCTTCGCAGCCGAACGCAGCCTCGCAAGCTCGGCAGCTGCTACAAATAGGTGTAAACCTTATTCAGGACGGGACAACGGACAAAAAAAGGGCGCCAGTGGATGGCGCCCTTCTCATTTGCTCTGACCGATTAGTGTTGCAGAGCCGGTTTTTCCGTCCCGTTGATCGGGATGCGTTTGGCTTTCGCTTCTCCCGGGATCACACGCAGCAGGTCGATACTCAACAAACCGCTGCGCTTTCCAAGAGATTATTTTCAGATTTTTTCAGGCGGCTTCAGACACCTGTAACCCCAGTAAACGCGAGACTTGATCCAGCTCGGTTTCACGACGCAGGACAGTGAACAACTCGACCGCTTCTGGATAATTGCGGGTCAGCATCGCCAGCCATTGTTTCAGGCGACCCGGCGATTGGCGTGGCGTCATCTGGGCCTTGGCTTGCAGCCAGAAGTCCTGAATCAGCGGCAGCAGCTCGGCCCAGGTCATCTCGACGACCTCCTCGCCGGCCCGCGCCGCGGCGATTTGCCGGGCCAGGTCCGGACGCGACACCAGGCCACGACCGAGCATGATGTCTTCGACGCCGCTGATCTCGCGGCAACGGCGCCAGTCCTCGACGCTCCAGATGTCACCGTTGGCGAACACTGGCACCTTGACTACGTCCTGCACCCGCGGGATCCATTCCCAGTGGGCTGGAGGCTTGTAGCCGTCCGTTTTGGTCCGTGCGTGAACCACGATGTGCGCCGCGCCGCCTTCGGCCAGGGCTGTGGCGCAAACCAGCGAGCCATCGGGGCTGTCGAAGCCCAGGCGCATTTTGGCGGTGACTGGAATGTGTGCTGGCACCGCGCGACGGACATGTTCGACGATTTCGTTGAGCAGCTCGGGTTCTTTGAGCAGGACAGCGCCACCGCGCGACTTATTGACGGTCTTGGCCGGACAGCCGAAGTTCAGGTCAATGACTTCGGAACCCAACTCGCAGGCCAGTGCGGCGTTTTCCGCCAGGCACACCGGATCGGAGCCGAGCAACTGCACCCGCAGCGGTACTCCGGAAGCGGTACGGGCGCCGGTCAGCAGTTCCGGGCCGAACTTATGGTAGTAGGCAGGCGTTAGCAACTGATCGTTGATCCGAATGAACTCGGTTACACACCAATCGATACCACCCACACGGGTCAGCACGTCCCGCAGGATATTGTCGACCAACCCCTCCATGGGCGCCAAAGCAATTTGCATGAAAAACACACTCAACGAAAAACGTGCGGCAGTTTACTGGTTTCGGCGTGCAGAAGGTATTTCGTCAGACCGGGCGGTGGCGAATGTGCGGACCGTGTCAGCCTGGAACTTGCAACGCCGGGCCGTAGCCCTCGATGAACTCCGCCGGCATGCGCTTGGGCTTGCCGGTCGACAGTTCGATACACACGAACGTGGTCTGCGCCCGCAGCAACGTCGAGTTGTCACTGGGGCGGATCAGCTGGAAGTGTCGGGTCATTTTCAAGCGCTGGTCCCAATCGACGATCCAGGTCGCCAGTTGCAGCTCATCGCCTTCGTAGGCCGCCGCCAGGTAATCGATCTCGTGCCGCACCACCGCCATTGCCCGGTCCAGACGCCGATACTCGACCAGGTCCAGGCCCAACCGTTGCGAATGGCGCCAGGCACAGCGCTCGAGCCAGGTTACATACACCGCGTTGTTCGCGTGGCCCAGCCCGTCGATGTCTTCGGCGCCCACTTCCAGATCAATGATAAACGGTGTTGCCCGATCCCAGCCCATGCCCCACTCCCGGTCAGATTATTTCAACCGGGGCAGTGTAACGGATGCTCAGGCCGATTGGCGCGATTGCAGGCTGCGACCGGCCAGCAGCGAGAGCACACCGTCGATCACTCGAGGATCGGCCAGCACTCGCTGATGACCGCCCTCTTCCAGGCGCAACAAGCGACTGTCGAACCAGGCTTCGTGGATCAATTGGGACTCCTTGACCGAGACAAAGTTGTCGTCTTCGGCATGGACAATCAGGCCGGGCATGTCGAGCTGATAGTGCGCGACATCCAGCGCAGCGGCGCGCATGCCAACGTCTTTTTCGACCTGACGAATGAACGCCGAACGGGCCTTGGGCGGCAGGCGCACATAACGCGCAAAACCGCGCAGCACCCCAAGGATTCGCGCTGGAGCGGCGATCGAGACCAGGGTTTCGGTGCGCAGACCCAACTGCACCGCGAGCATGGCGCTGGCGCCTCCCATGGAGTGACCGATTACTGCTTGCAGCGGCGGTAACTCAGCGGCCGCTTCAAGCATCGCCCGGGCGAACAGCACCACATTGGCTTCACGTCCAGGTGAGCGACCGTGAGCCGGGCCGTCCAGGGCGACCACGGTGTAACCGGCATCGACCAGCGCCGTGATCAGCGCGGCAAACTGCGTTGGCCGGCCTTCCCAGCCGTGCATCAACAACACCGCCGGGCCCTGCCCCCAACGCAGCGCCGAGAGGCCGAAGCGCAAGGTGATCCGCTCGGACTTCGCCAGCAACGGCAATTCCCAATCACGCGGCGGCAATTCCCGCGGGGTCATGAATGCCAGACGCATCTTGCTCGCCACCAGCTTCGGTGCGAACCAGCCCAAGGTGCCATTAACGCCACGAACCCAGCTCAACGTGTTCATCGCTCATCTCCTCAGGCTGGATGCCTTTAGGTCACAGCACCGCCGATTTGGCGGCGCGCAGCAATCGATCGGACAACTCTCCTGGCCCCAGCGCCCGCGCCAGCGCCAAACCACCCACCATCAAGGCGATGTCGGCCAAGACCTTGTCGGTGTCTTCCGGACTGGCCGCCAACTGCGCGACCATCAATTCAACATGTTCATTCAATGCCACGCGGAATTCGTCCGGCAGACGACCCAACTCACCGATCGACGCTGGAATCGGGCATGCCTGCTCGGTGGAATCACGATGTTTGCGCGACAGGTAGAACGCTGCGACCAACGCGCGACGCTCTTCGCCGGTCAACTCGGCATCCATGTCGGCGATCAAGTCACGACGATGGCTGAGCAGCTGCTTGAACGCCTCCAACATCAACGCGTCCTTGCTTTCGAAGTGCGCGTAGAAGCCGCCGACCGTCAGGCCGGCCGCGCCCATCACTTCGCCCACGCTCGGCTCGGCCGGGCCGCGCTGGATCAGCGCTGCGCTGGCAGCCTTGAGGATGCGCTCGCGGGTTTGAGCTTTTTTATCGTTCATCGTTGCCTCCGAATATTACGACTAGAATATTATTCTCATAATAATTTTCCGCAAGTCGTGGATGTGACCGCTGGTCTGAAGAACAGTTTTGAGGGAAAAGGAGATTTGGCCAAACGCCAGACAAACAAAAGGGCCATTCAATAATTGAATGACCCTTAAAAATCCCGCAAAGCGGGTAATCGTGGCGTCCCCTAGGGGACTCGAACCCCTGTTACCGCCGTGAAAGGGCGGTGTCCTAGGCCACTAGACGAAGGGGACACAAACCCTTCTATACAACTGATCAGTGCTGAGAGCTGATCGATTCAAGGCCGGTGTGGCCAGACCTTGAACTGTAAAATATTGGTGGAGCTAGACGGGATCGAACCGTCGACCTCTTGCATGCCATGCAAGCGCTCTCCCAGCTGAGCTATAGCCCCGGATTTTTCGCCTCGCGGCGGAGCGACATCTTGCAACATCGCCTCTGTAAAACTGGCGTCCCCTAGGGGACTCGAACCCCTGTTACCGCCGTGAAAGGGCGGTGTCCTAGGCCACTAGACGAAGGGGACGCAAACCCTTCTATACAACTGATCAACGCTGAGTGTTGATCGCTTCAAGGCCGGTGTGGCCAGACCTTGAAGTGTAAATTGGTGGAGCTAGACGGGATCGAACCGTCGACCTCTTGCATGCCATGCAAGCGCTCTCCCAGCTGAGCTATAGCCCCTCATCGCTGAGGACGGGGCGAATCTTAATGGCGCATCGGAAAGCTGTCAAACTTATTTTTCAAAAAATTTAAAATTTTTTGCCGACATAACAATCACTTACCGCCCTCCCCCCGTAAATTCGGGGGAAGCGCCGAAGGGCAAGATCAAAAGATCGCAGCCTTCGGCAGCTCCTACACAAGGTTAAACACCCTTACGCGATAGCGCCCAAGAGTTTTTCCCACTCCTTGTTTTCTTTCTTCGACACGCCGCCCAGCAGGTCAATGGCCTGGCGCAGACGGAAACGGGTCAGGTCCGGACCGAGGATTTCCATCGCATCGAGCACCGATACCGAACTGGCCTGCCCGGTGATCGCGGCAAACATCAGCGGCATGGCGTCACGCAGCTTCAGCTCCAGGGATTCAACCACCGCCTGAATCGTTGCGGTGATGCTGTCCTTCTCCCACTGACGCAGGCTTTCCAGCTTCCACAGGATCAATTGCATCAACTGACGAACCTGATCGCCCGAGAGCTTCTTGGATTCGAACAGTTTAGCGTCCGGATTCACGCCACCAGCGAAGAAGAAGCCAGCCAGCGGTGCGACCTGGCTGAAGGTTTCAACCCGGCCCTGCACGTGTGGCGCGATCTTCATCATGTATTCAGGGTTCAACGCCCACTTCTGCACGCGAGCGGCGAACTCTTCCACTGGCAGGTCACGCAACCACTGGCCGTTGAGCCACGACAGTTTCTCGATGTCGAAGATCGGCCCGCCAAGCGAGACGCGGCTCAGGTCGAAATTGTCGACCATTTCCTGCAGCGAAAACTTCTCGCGCTCGTCCGGCATCGACCAGCCCATGCGGCCCAGGTAGTTGAGCATCGCTTCCGGCATGAAGCCCATGCGCTCGTAGAACGTCACCGAGGTCGGGTTCTTGCGCTTGGACAGCTTGCTCTTGTCCGGGTTACGCAGCAGCGGCATGTAGCACAGCTGCGGCTGTTCCCAGCCGAAGTATTCGTACAGCAGGATCAGTTTCGGTGCCGACGGCAGCCATTCTTCACCCCGCAGTACGTGAGTGATGCCCATCAAGTGGTCATCGACCACGTTGGCCAGGAAGTACGTCGGCAGGCCGTCGGTCTTCATCAGCACTTGCATGTCCATGCGATCCCACGGGATCTCGACGTCGCCACGCAGCATGTCCGGCACCACGCACACGCCTTCGCTCGGCACTTTCATGCGGATCACGTGCGGCTCACCAGCGGCCAGGCGGCGCGCGACTTCTTCCTTGGACAGCAACAGCGCACGGCCGTCGTAACGCGGGGTCTCACCGCGGGCCATTTGCTCGGCGCGCATCTGGTCCAGTTCTTCGGCAGTGCAGAAGCACGGGAAGGCATGGCCCATGTCGACCAGTTGCTGGCAGTACTTCTGGTAGATATCGCCGCGCTCACTCTGACGGTAAGGACCGTGCGGGCCGCCGACATCCGGGCCTTCGCTCCAGTCGATACCCAACCAGCGCAGGGCGTCGAAAATCTGCTGTTCGGACTCGCGGGTCGAACGCAATTGGTCGGTGTCTTCGATCCGCAGGATGAACTCACCGCCATGCTGCTTGGCAAAGCAGTAGTTGAACAAAGCGATATAGGCGGTACCTACGTGGGGGTCCCCGGTAGGCGATGGCGCGATGCGAGTGCGGACGGTGGTCATGGCATGTCTCGAAATGAATAAAAAGCGAAAATCAAACAAGAGGCGAATGGTAACAGGCGATAGCGACCCGGCTCCAGTGAGTGGGGTATTTAAGAGGATGCAGATCAGGACCGTGGTGCGCCTTTCGCGGGCAAGCCTCGCTCCTACGGATCTATGTCGTGCGACTGGCACAGATCCGTAGGAGCGAGGCTTGCCCGCGAAGAGGCCGGAACAGACAGCACAAAACTCAAACAGTTATCAACCGCTCCCGCAGTTTGCCGATTTCGTCGCGCAGTTGCGCCGCGGCTTCGAATTCCAGGTCGCGGGCGAGCTGGTACATCTTCTCTTCCAGCTGACGAATGCGCTTGGTGATCTCGCTTGGCGAGCGCAATTCGGCTTCGTATTTGGCGCTTTCCTCGGCGGCCTTGGCCATGCCTTTGCGCTTCTTGCTGCGCGAACCCGGCACAGTCGCGCCTTCCATGATGTCGGCGACGTCCTTGAACACACCTTTGGGCGTAATGCCGTTGGCCAGGTTGAAAGCGATCTGCTTGTCGCGACGACGCTCGGTTTCGCCGATCGCCCGCTCCATGGAACCGGTAATCCGATCCGCATACAGAATTGCCCGCCCATTGAGGTTCCGCGCCGCCCGGCCAATGGTCTGGATCAGCGAGCGCTCGGAGCGCAGGAAACCCTCCTTGTCGGCGTCGAGAATCGCCACCAACGAGACTTCCGGCATGTCCAGACCTTCACGCAGCAGGTTGATCCCCACCAACACATCGAAGGTACCGAGGCGCAAATCACGGATGATCTCGACCCGCTCCACGGTATCGATGTCCGAGTGCAGATAACGCACACGCACGCCGTGATCGGCCAGGTAATCGGTCAAATCCTCGGACATGCGCTTGGTCAGCGTGGTCACCAGCACCCGCTCTTCCAGGGCCACACGCTTGGTGATTTCCGAGAGCAAGTCGTCGACCTGAGTCAGCGCCGGACGGATTTCGATTTGCGGGTCCACCAGGCCGGTCGGGCGCACCACTTGCTCGACCACACGCCCCGCATGTTCCGCCTCGTAATTGCCCGGCGTGGCCGAGACAAATATTGTCTGCGGGCTGATGCCTTCGAATTCGTCGAAACGCATTGGCCGGTTATCCAGCGCCGATGGCAGGCGGAAGCCGTATTCCACCAGCGTTTCCTTACGGGACCGGTCGCCCTTATACATGGCACCGACCTGCGGCACGCTGACGTGGGATTCGTCGATCACCAGCAAGGCGTCGGCCGGCAGGTAGTCAAACAAGGTAGGCGGCGCCTCGCCGGATGCCCGGCCCGACAGGTAGCGCGAATAGTTTTCGATGCCGTTGCAGTAACCCAGCTCGAGAATCATCTCCAGGTCGAAACGGGTGCGCTGCTCCAGGCGCTGGGCTTCCACCAGTTTGTTGTTGGAACGCAGGTATTCCAGGCGCTCCTGCAACTCGACCTTGATCCCCTCGACGGCGTCGAGCAGGGTTTCGCGCGGCGTCACGTAGTGGCTCTTCGGATAGAAGGTAAACCGCGGCAGCTTGCGGATGACTTCGCCCGTCAGCGGATCGAAAGCGGACAGGCTCTCTACTTCGTCATCGAACAGCTCGATGCGGATCGCCTCAAAATCGGATTCCGCCGGGTGAATATCAATCACATCGCCGCGCACCCGGAAAGTCGCCCGGGCGAAGTCCATGTCGTTGCGGGTGTATTGCAGGTCGGCCAGGCGACGCAGCAGCGCACGCTGGTCGAGCTTGTCGCCGCGATCCACGTGCAACACCATCTTCAAATAGGTTTCCGGGCTGCCCAGACCGTAGATGCACGACACCGTGGTGACGATGATCGCGTCTTTGCGCTCCAGCAGCGCTTTGGTCGCGGACAGGCGCATCTGCTCGATGTGGTCGTTAATCGAAGCGTCCTTCTCGATGAAGGTGTCGGACGACGGCACATAGGCTTCGGGTTGGTAGTAATCGTAATAGGAGACGAAGTATTCAACGGCATTGTTCGGGAAGAACGCCTTGAACTCGCCGTACAACTGCGCAGCCAGAGTCTTGTTCGGCGCCAGCACCAGCGTCGGGCGCTGCACCTGGGCGATCACGTTGGCGATGCTGAAGGTCTTGCCCGAGCCGGTCACACCGAGCAACGTCTGGTGCGCCAGCCCGGCCTCGATGCCTTCAACCATCAGACGGATGGCTTCCGGCTGATCGCCGGCGGGCTCGAAACGGGTGACTAGCTGGAATTCAGACATACATACCTCTGGTTCACTCTTGCCCGGTTACACCGGACAGGAACGAGAAAGACCGCAAACGACCGATGTCGCCCGAGGAAAAAACTGGATTGTGCTCAATGTGGAGCCGATTGCCAGCCCTTTCAAGGCAAACGTCCTACATCGGGTAAAACCTTTGACGATGTCACTCGACCAACGATCGAAAAATAATTGGAAAAACTTACCGTAAAAGCCGAATCGCCTGTCGCCATCAATCGCTGATGGCCTCTATACTAGCTCCCCGTTTGTGCACCGCTCTAGTGCATTCGGCTGGAGCGCGACACGTCCCTCCACACTCCATTCAGAGCCGCCGTAATAATGAGCCTGTTCTCCGCTGTCGAAATGGCACCACGCGATCCAATCCTGGGCCTCAACGAAGCATTCAATGCCGATACCCGTACCAACAAGGTCAACCTGGGGGTCGGTGTTTACTGCGACGAGCAAGGACGAATTCCTCTCCTGCGCGCCGTTGTCGAAGCCGAGACGATTCGCGCCGCTCAACACGTTTCCCGTGGCTACTTGCCGATCGACGGCATCGCCGCCTACGACCAGGCCGTGCAGAAACTGCTGTTCGGCAATGATTCGCCGCTGATCGCTGCTGGCCGGGTCATCACCACCCAGGCCGTCGGCGGTACCGGCGCACTGAAAATCGGTGCCGACTTCCTCAAGCAACTGCTGCCGAACGCCGTCGTAGCGATCAGCGACCCTAGCTGGGAAAACCACCGCGCGCTGTTCGAAACCGCCGGCTTCCCGGTGCAGAACTATCGCTACTACGACGCCGCCACCCACGACGTTAACCGCGCTGGCCTGCTGGAAGACCTGAACGCCCTGCCGTCCGGCTCCATCGTTGTGCTACACGCTTGCTGCCACAACCCGACCGGCGTCGACCTGAGCCCGGCGGACTGGAAAAACGTGCTGGACGTGGTGAAAGCCAAAGGTCACGTACCGTTCCTCGACATGGCCTACCAGGGTTTTGGCGACGGTATCGATGAAGACGCTGCTGCCGTGCGTCTGTTCGCCGAATCGGACCTGACCTTCTTCGTCTCCAGCTCGTTCTCCAAATCCTTCTCGCTGTACGGCGAGCGCGTTGGCGCCCTGTCGATCGTCAGTGAATCGAAAGAAGAAAGCGCGCGCGTGCTGTCGCAAGTCAAACGCGTGATCCGCACCAACTACTCCAACCCGCCGACCCACGGTGCAAGCATCGTCGCCGCTGTGCTGAACAGCCCGGTATTGCGCGCCCAGTGGGAAGAAGAACTGGCAGAAATGCGCCTGCGGATTCGCGGCATGCGCACTCAGATGGTCGACCTGCTGGCGAAAAACGCTCCACAGCGCGATTTCAGCTTCGTCGGTCGCCAGCGCGGCATGTTCTCCTACTCCGGCCTGACGGTTGAGCAAGTGACCCGTCTGCGCACCGAGTTCGGCATCTACGCCCTGGACACCGGCCGCATCTGCGTTGCCGCGCTGAACCAGAGCAACATCGACGCTGTGACCAAGGCCATCGTTCAGGTGATCTGAATCGTCGCGCGACATGAAAACGGGAAGCCGAAATGGCTTCCCGTTTTTTATTGGCCTCAGATAAATCTCAAAGCAGCCGCCGCGCCCTTTAAACTCCCACAAGGTTTTGTGTACACCCGAGAATTCTTGCGAGAACCCACATGAAAAACGATGACCTACGCGCCGACCGCGACGAGCTGGACCACTTCGTGCCCCGCTCCTCGGCTAAACGCGGTAAAAACCTGGTGCTGCAAGTGGCCGCGGGTGTGTTCCTTGGCGGCCTGGCGTTGTGGCTGGTGCAACTGGCCGCCACGATGCTGTATGCCAAGCTGATGCTCGGCACCATCACTTTTGGCGGTTAGGCCAATTCGCTCGCACGCTGGCTGGCCGCGTCGTCATAGGCGACATAAAGCGACTCGGCCACCTGGCTTTTGATCGCCTTGGTGCTTTCCAGGCCCAGGACAAAACCTTCGGCCTTGCCGCCTGCGCGGTTCAGCTCGTCAGCGGTGCCGGCCTGAGTGATTGCGTCGAACAGTTTCTCGGCGTGCGGGCCGACCCCTTTGGGCAGGCTGATCTGAGCGATGCTCATGCGAACACCTCGCTATTGTGAGGTGTGAAGGCTGGGTGATTCATGGCGCGTACCTATTCGGCTGAGGGCCGGCAGCGCGCGTCACCACTTCCGGGCGGCCATGGTAGACCTCTGCCGCGCTTCTGGTAACCGCCGATGGCCGATAAACCTCCCTCTGATCCGATGAAAACATCAAATTGCCAACAGAGGCTTGACTTCTCTTTTTGAATCAGTAACATAGACGCCATTCCGCGATAGCTCAGTTGGTAGAGCAAGTGACTGTTAATCACTGGGTCCCTGGTTCGAGTCCAGGTCGTGGAGCCAGACAAGGTTCCAGAGAAGGCTTTCAAAATCTCTGAAACCCCCGAAAAAACCCGCCTTCTGGCGGGTTTTTTCGTTTTGGCGTTCTGTCGGATTCCGGTGGGTACCAGCCATTTTAAGGGTAGAGTTTGGGATAAAGGTCAGTTCGATAAAAGGGAGTACCCTTATGTCGCGCACTACTGCTCCACTCTCCGACGCCACTTGCCGTTCGGCCAAGCCCACCGACCGCGCCTACAAGCTTTTCGACGGCGACGGCCTTTACCTTTTGGTCCAACCCAATGGCCGCAAAGGCTGGCGTCTCAGATACGTCAAACCTGATGGCCGGGAAGGACTGACCTCATTCGGCAACTACCCCATCGTTGGCCTCGCGGATGCGCGCCGCAAGCGCTTGGAGGTCAAGCGAATGCTGGCGGATGGCATTGACCCTATAGGAGCCAAGAACCAGGCCAAGACGGACGCTCTGATCAAAGGCCGCACCTTTGAAAGCGTTGCCCTCGGCTGGCACACGGAAATGTCAGCCAAGTGGGCACCGGACTATTCCAAGACAGTGATGAGTCGCCTCAAAACTCACCTCTTCCCGCTGATCGGCGCCCGCGCCATTGTCGACCTTGATACCCACGACCTTATGCGGCCCCTGGACGCGATCAAGAAGCGCGGAACGATAGACATTGCTTTAAGGGTACAAAACTACCTGCAGAGCATCATGCGCGAGGCAAAGCGCCTCCGGCTTATCACCGTAAACCCTGCTTACGACCTCGTAGGTTCGATCAAAGCCTCGCGGGTCGTCCACCGCCCCGCCTTATCCTTATCGCGCTTGCCTGAATTGCAGGAACGGATCGACACCTATAGAGGCCGCGCACTTACCCGGCTGACGGTCTTGCTGTCGCTGCACGTGTTTGTACGCTCCAGCGAGCTGCGCTTCGCCCGCTGGAGCGAGTTCGACCTCAAACATGGCGTCTGGGAAATACCCGACACGCGACCAGCGTTGGAAGGCGTACCCTTTTCCACAAGGGGTACGAAGATGGCAGGCGATATCCATCTTGTACCCTTATCGCCGCAAGCGATCGCCCTGCTCGAGCAGATCCACGCAATCACAGGCAAATTTGACTTGGTGTTCGCAGGCGATACCAAATCTTGGAAACCAATGTCCGAAAACACTGTGAACAGCGCGCTTCGGAAGATGGGGTACGACACCAAATCAGAGATCTGTGGGCATGGGTTTCGTTCGATGGCCTGCAGCGCACTGATCGAGTCCGGTTTGTGGACGGACACAGCCATCGAGCGGCAGATGAGCCACAAGGAACGCAACAACGTCCGAGCGGCCTACATCCACAAGGCCGAGTTCATCGAGGAGCGGAGGCTGATCATGAACTGGTGGAGTCGCTACCTCGAGGCTAATCAGCAGGAGCATGTCAGCCCACGCGAATTCGCCAATCAGACCGGTGCGAACGTCTCTCGCCTAAAAGCAAAACGTGGCGCAACTGAGTAAGCGCTCGATCCTCATATCTCAGTGATCCGCTTGTCCACGCGGGTCCATCCAAGCAGGGCTGCAAAGCCGCCCTGTTTGGATGGACCTTACTTAAAAAATCTAAGGCCCCCGCAATTATCGGTGGAAAACCACTGATTTCCATTAGTGGATAATTTCATCCACAGCCGCAGAACTTCCGAAAAACCGAGCCTTGACCCGAATTCTCCACAGGCGTAGAAAAGGTCGGGCAAAGCGCTGTCGTTGACAGCAGCCCAGGTAGCCAGAACCTTTAAGGCTACGCCACACCGTGGTGGTTTACCCAAAGTGCGATTAGCGTCCGGCGGCTCGCACGGTCACTCACCGAGTGATGGATGCCCACTTCAGATCATTGCCATTGCGGCAAATACATCCCCCTACCTAGCTGCCCTGCAGCAACCTATCTGCTTGGCCATTTCACTGCGCCAACCTGCGCCCGTCTCTTTCTTCTGGAAAGAGACGGGCGCTCCTACCGCTGCTGCGGTCCAACTCATACAAGGCTTTGCGGCATTCCCCCTCGTGACAATCGGCGTGACAAACACCGAAAAGTCACCAGCAACAGCGATGCAGATGATGGTGCCGCAGCCTACGGAATGGACTGCACCTGACTGACAGTCAGGCGTGCCCCGATCATCGCATCACTGCCTTCACCCGACTCAGGATCTCGCGGCGTTGGTCTCGTCAGCCAGTGCAGCCTCCACCCGCCCACCGGTATCGGTGTTCAGGAGGCTAGATCATGAGATACCCAGGCTCCCGGTTGTAAAGAGCCGCCAGTCCCGCGTTAGAGGACAACCCTCACAGGTCGCAGGGGCCTTGATCCCTGATAACACTCAACATTCGTGGCGGGATGACGTGGGGGAAGGCTTCCAGGCTATGCTTGCTGTATCGATACCGCTTGATCCACACGGCTGTCAGGCACGACTCGGTCGTAGTCAATGATGAGGAAACGGATTCGACGGGTTCAACCAGGCAGCTTGAATTAGAGGAGAAAACCTGCAGTCAGAACTGCAGGGCGAGCAGGTTTTTAGCCTCGACTTGGGACCGGCTAATGGGAGTCCCCTTTTTTGCTCCAAAATACGAGGCGCCGGTCGGCATCAATAGTGAACATGGGGTTTACCGATATACAGGATGACAACGGCACAGCGCCACCACCTGTTCGCGCACATGATGCGCAACCTGCTCGCTGCCGCCGGATTCCAGTGCGTCCAGCACGTCACAGAGCCAGCCTGCCAGTTGCTCGCACTCCGGCACTCCGAACCCGCGGGTGGTCACGGCCGGGGTGCCGATGCGCAGTCCTGAGGTCACGAACGGCGAACGTGGATCGTTTGGCACCGAGTTTTTGTTGGCAGTGATGTAGGCATTACTCAGAGCTGCATCGGCGTCCTTGCCGGTGTAAGGCTTGTCGGACAGGTCGATCAGCATCATATGGTTGTCAGTCCCCCCGGAGACAATCTTGTAACCACGCTGCTGCAGCACGGCGGCCATGGCCCGAGCGTTGATCACAATCTGCTTCTGATAGGTCTTGAACCCGGGCGCCAGAGCTTCCTTGAAGGCAACGGCCTTGGCGGCGATCAGGTGCATCAGCGGACCGCCCTGGATACCAGGGAACACCGCCGAGTCGAGCTTCTTGTAAAACGTATCGTCCTGTCCCTTGGACAGGATCAAACCGCCCCGTGGGCCGCGCAGGGTCTTGTGGGTGGTACTGGTTACCACATGGGCGTGCGGCAACGGATTCGGATACTCACCAGCAGCCACCAGACCGGCTACGTGGGCCATGTCGACCCAGAAAATCGCCCCGACCTTGTCGGCGATGGCCCGCATGCGCGCCCAGTCCTTGTACCGGGAGTAGGCGGAAAAACCACCAATCAGCATCTTAGGTCGGGTTTCCAGGGCGATGCGCTCCATCTCGTCGTAGTTGATCAACCCTGTCTGCGGGTCGAGACCGTAGGGAACGATCCTGTAATGGCGGCCGGAGAAATTGGAGGGGTTGCCGTGGGTCAGATGACCACCCTGGGCCAGGTTCATACCCATCACGGTGTCGCCAGGGCTGATCAGCGCCAGGAACACCGCGGCGTTAGCCTGGGCACCGGCATGAGGCTGGACGTTGGCGTAATCGCAATCGAACAGCGTCTTGACCCGTTCGATGGCCAGACGTTCAGCCACATCGACATACTCGCAGCCGCTGTAGTAGCGCCTGCCCGGGTAACCTTCGGCGTACTTGTTAGTGAACACCGAGTTCTGAATCGCCATCACCAATGGGCTGGCATAGTTCTCGGAAGCTATCAGCTCGACGTGGTCTTCCTGGCGGCGTTCTTCGTTATGAATAGCCTCACACAGATCGGCGTCGAACTCTGCAAGGGTCAGGGATGAGTCGTACATGAAGACAGGATCCTGTGGGTTGGGAAAATGAGCCGGTTGCAGTGCCTGCTACGACAAAAGCCGAGCGACACGGTCTGCAATGTCGTCGATCTGCGCTTCATCGCAGATCAGCGGCGGCAGCAGTCGGATGGTGGTGCCGCGGGTAACTGTGATGATCAGGTGCTGTTCGTCCCGTGCCCGACCAACTAGCTCGGCGCAGTTACGATCCAGCTCGATTCCGACCATCAGACCCAAGCCGCGGATGGAAACGACATAGGGGTGGTTGTTCAGCGCCTCACGCAGGGCTGCCAGCAGCCGGTGGCCCAAGGTGGCGGCTCGCTGAGGGATGTGCTCGCGCTCCATGATGTCGAGCACAGTGCAACCCACACGACAGGCCAGTGGGTTACCACCGAAGGTGGAGGCATGATGGCCGGGAGAAAACAGCTCGGCTGCGGCGTCCCGCGCCAGGCAGGCCCCGATCGGAAAGCCATTGCCTAGCGCCTTGGCCAGCGTGATAACGTCAGGCACTATCCCCGCGTGCTGGAAGCCGAACCAGCTACCGGTGCGGCCCATACCGGTTTGCACTTCATCGACCATCATCAGCCAGTCGTGTTCGTCGCACAGCTGCCGCAGGGCCTGCAGATAGCCGGCGGATGCCGCATGCACACCGCCCTCCCCCTGCACCGGCTCGACCAGCACCGCGACGATGTCGGGTGATTGCGCCGCTTCCTGACGGACCGCCTCGATGTTGTTGTAAGGCACCCGTAAAAAGCCCGGCATCAATGGCCCGAAGCCGAGCTGCACGGCAGGGTTCCCAGTCGCCGCCAGGGTTGCCAGAGTACGGCCGTGGAAACTGTTCTCCATGACCAGCACCTGCGGCTGTGCCACCTGCCTGGCGTTGGCGTGCAGCCGGGCCAGCTTGAGCGCCGCTTCGTTGGCTTCGGCCCCCGAGTTGCAGAAGAACGCGCGCTGCATGCCCGACAAGGCGCACAAGCGCTCACCGAGTTGCTCCTGCCATTCAATGCGGAACATGTTGGTGGTGTGCAGCAGTTGGCCGGCCTGCTCGGCGATAACAGCGGCAATTTCGGGGTTGGCATGACCGAGGCTGGTAACGGCCACACCGGCAATCGCATCCAGGTACTCGACCCCTTGCGTGTCCCACAGGCGCGCACCCAGGCCTCGGCTGAACGAGACAGGCTGGCGTGCGTATGTCTGCATGAGGTACGAGGGTGAAGAGGTCATGGCATTTCTTCCAGTAGGTCGCGGGTCAAAAGGGGGTCGGGGGTTGAGGGTTCGCGCTAGTCATTACCGCCGGGCCTGGCATCCGCCGCAGGCCAGTAATAGGCGTCCGGCATCGCGCGTGCACCGAAGATGGCCTGACCGACACGCACCACGGTCGCACCTTCTTCGATGGCGATTTCGAAATCACCGGACATGCCCATGGACAGCTCCTCCAGCCCGACACCGGCCGGTGCGCCCTGGCGCAGGCGCTCGCGCAGTTCGCGCAGCAGTACGAAACAAGGGCGGACACGGGCGACGTCGGCAGAGAACAGTGCCAGCGTCATCAGGCCTCGCACGCGTAACGCAGAGAACGCAGGTAGCGCACGCAAAAAGTCGGCGACCTCTTCGGGCGTCAGGCCGTACTTGCTGACCTCACTGGAGGTATTGACCTGGACGAACACATCCAGCTGCCGACCTTCGATTTGCAGGCGACGGTCCAGTGCCTCCGCCACACGCAGGCTGTCCAGCGCCTGGAACTCGCAGGCAAAACGAGCCACCTGATTGACTTTATTGGTCTGCAGGTGGCCGATGACCGACCATTGCAGGTCGGTCAGGTCATCCATGGCTTTCCATTTACGTTGCGCTTCTTGCACCTTGTTCTCGCCCAGTAGCCGGCAACCTGCGGCGTAGACCAGGCGCAGGTGTGCTTCGTCAAAGGTTTTGCTCACCGGCAGCAGACGCACGCTCGCCGAGTCACGACCGACACGCTGGCAGGCGCTGGCGATGCGCTGCTGCACTGCAGCCAGATTGCGGCGAAAGTCCTCAACGCTGCTGGCCTGCGGGTAGCGGCCGTGGTACTCGTGCAGGGTCAGGGTGTCGACTGCGGCGACCTCTTCAATACGGGCTTGCATCAGTTGGCGGCTCCTTTACGGGTGACAGGCTCGGCAGCAGGATTGACGACCGGCTCGCGACGCGGCAAACGGCCGTTGAGTACGGCGTACGCCACCAGACCAATCAGCAGCCCCCAGAACGCCCCGCCGACCCCGAACAACGTGATGTTGGCGGCGGCTGCCAGGAAGGTAATCAGCGAGGCTTCGCGGGATTTGGCATCGGTCATGGCACTGGCCAGGCTGCCGCCGATAGTGCCCAGCAGGGCGAGCCCGGCCAGAGTAGTGATGAAGGCTGCCGGAAAGGCCATGAACAGCGCAGCGAGGGTCACGCCGAAGACCCCGACGAGGATGTAGAAGACGCCCGCAGCAATGCCGGCGATCCAGCGCTTGGAGGGCTCTTCGTGGGCTTCCTTGCCGGTGCAGATGGCTGCTGTAATCGCCGCGATGTTGAACGCGTGGGAACCAAAGGGCGCCATGAGCAAGGAACCTAGCCCGGTGATGGTCACGATCGGATTGGCACTAGTGCTGAACCCATCGTTGCGCAGCACCAGCATGCCAGGCATGTACTGACCGGTCAGGGTGATCAGAAACAGCGGCAGCGCGACACTGAGCAAGGCATTGAGCGAGAACTCAGGCAGGGTGAACACTGGTGCCGCGAGTTGCAGCTCCAGCCCCGACAAATCGACACGCCCCTGAATCAGCAGGAAGGCCAGCCCCAGTGCCAGAATGCCCACCACCGCGTAGCGTGCGGTAAGGCGTTTGAGCACGATGTAGGCAACAATCAGCAACCCGACCAGCATCGGGTCAAGGCTCATGCCGCCAAAAGCACCGATGCCGAACTGCAGCAGGATACCGGCCAGCAACCCTGCGGCCACACCCGGCGGGATCAGTCGGATGACTTTTTCGAAATAGCCGGATAAGCCCAGCAGCACGAAGGCAGCGGCCGAGATCATGTAGGCACCCACCGCCTCGGCATAGGGTGTGGTGGCCAGGGCGACGACCAGGAATGCCGCGGCAGGTGTCGACCAGGCGGTGATGATCGGTTCGCGGGAAACCCAGCTGAGGAACAGCCCGGTAACGCCCACGCCAATCGACACGGACCACACCCACGAAGCCGTCAACTCAGGGCTCAGCCCAGCTACCTTGGCTGCCTGGAAGACCAGAATGAAGGTGCCGCCATAGTTGACAATGACCGAGATCAGACCGGCGACAATCGGAGGGATGAGATCGCTGAGGCGAACAGGTGACCTGGATGCTGATGAAGGCATGGTTTTACTTTGCTCCTTGCAAAGCGAGGTGCTTGGCCTCGACTGGAAAGTGATTTATAGCGCTGAAATGGCCTGTTTAGCCCTGCGGCGGTCCTTGCCTTAGCCATGCACCCGGGCGAAGTCCTTCATGAAATCGGTCAATGCCTCGACAGCCAGCAGCGTGACCGCGTTATAGATACTGGCCCTGACGCCGCCGACCGAGGCATGGCCCTTGAGGCCTTTGAATCCGGACTGATCGGCCAGGCGCAGGAAGTCCTTTTCAAACGCGGTTTCGGCGAGCATGAACGGCACGTTGTTGATCGAACGAAACGGCGTTTGCACACTGTTGCGATAGAACCCGCCGCTGTCGTCAATCGTGCGATACAGCAGCTCGGCCTTGGCCTGGTTGGTCTGGTGGATCTTCTCGATACCACCGCAGCGTTGAATCCATTTGAGTGTCAAACCGGTGAGGTACCAGGGAAAGGTCGCCGGCGTATTGAGCATCGAATCCGCGTTGGCGATGTGCGCGTAATTTAGAATGTCGGGAGTTACCTCCAGCGCGGCATCGAGTAGCGCGGCGTCAATGATCACGATGGTAAGCCCCGCCGGCCCCATGTTCTTTTGCGCCGCGGCATAGATAAGGCCGTGTTTGGCCACATCAATGGGTTTGGAGAGCAGGCTTGAGCAGGCGTCACAGACCAGAGGAACCGACACGCATGGCGCGCCGGCGAATTGCACGCCGTGTACCGTTTCGTTCTCTGTGTAGTGCAGATAAGCGGCGTTCGGGTTGAGGTTCCAGTCCGTCACGGCGGGGATGCGATCAAAGTCAGAAGCCTTACTGCTGGCGGCGATACGAACGTCGCAGTAGCGCTGAGCAGCCTGGATGGCCTTGCCCGACCAGAGCCCGGTATGCAGATAGTCCGCAGTCCCTTTGTCGCCCAACAGGTTCATCGGCACCTGGGCAAACTGCAGCGAGGCGCCGCCCTGTACGAACAGCACTTTGTACAGGCTGGGCACCTGCAGAATCGCCCGCAAGTCCTGTTCGGCCTGATAGGCGAGTTCCATGAACACCTCTGAGCGATGGCTGATTTCCATCACCGACATACCAGTACCAGCGAAGTCGAAAAACTCTTCGTGCGCTTGCCGAAGCACTTCAAGCGGCAGCGCGGTTGGCCCTGCGCTGAAGTTGTGTGACCTTGCCATACCTTAATCCAGCCCTGTTCAAAGTTGCCCACCCAGCGATAGGTCGCCGAGCACAAAGGCAATAGCGACGGACAGAGTCTACGGATAAACTGGCCTGCCTTTGCAGGCCAATTTATTCATATGAGGCAGACCGCATGGCGAAAACCTTCGAACTCGAAACGCTGAAGATACGACTCAACGATGCCGAGTTTCAGATGCTGGACCTGCATCAGCGGATTCAGCGAGCCCTGCGTGCACTGATCCTCGATGGTGCCCTTGACTCTGGCCTGAAGCTGCCGGCGACCAGGGTCCTGGCCAAGACGCTCGGCGTTGCCCGCGACACGGTCGAGAACGCCTATATGCAATTGCACCGTGATGGCTTCATCGTGCGGCGCGAGGGCTCGGGCAGCTATGTATCCGAGACGATTGGCACCGAATTACGCGGGGCTGCGCGCCGGCGCATGAAATTGCAAGACACCAAACGCAGCGAGGCGACGCCAGGATCGGGCTTGAGCCGGCGCGGCCGGATGATTTTCGACAGTGGTGGAGTTACCGATCAACAGGTGATCAAGGCCTTTGCCACAGGGCTGCCGGAAACCCGTACCTTTCCCACCGATATATGGGAACGCCTGCAACGCCAGGTCATGAAGGACTACCGGGGTAACGTCCTGCTGCATGGCGACCCGCAAGGCGCCGAGCCTCTGCGCAAGGCGATCGCCACCTACTTGAACCTCGAACGCGGGGCCAAATGCTCCCCCAACCAGATACTGGTGTTGAGCAGTACTCGCCAAGCCCTGTTCCTGTGTGCCCAGTTGCTAGTGGACGCTGGCAAACCGATCCTGCTGGAAAACCCGGGCTACTACGGTGCCAAGAAGGCCTTTGAAACAGCCGAGACCAAGGTCGTGCCCATTGACGTCGATGCTCTGGGCATACGAACGGACCTGCTGCAGGCAGACCGCAGCGGTGCCAATTGCGTCTATGTTACGCCTTCGCATCAATACCCCACCGGGGCAACCTTACCGCTGGAACGCCGACTCGAGCTGATCAACTGGGCGACCGAGCATGGCAAGTGGATCATTGAGGACGACTATGACAGCGAGTTCCACTACGACGGACTGCCGATCGCGTGCGTGCAGGGCCTGGACAAATACCAACGCACGATCTACCTCGGTACCTTCAGCAAAACGCTCTATCCGGGGTTGCGAATGGGCTACATGGTGCTACCTTTCGAGCTGGTCAAAGCCTTCACCTACGCGCGAAGCATCATGGACGGCCACACGCCACAGATCCTTCAGCTGACCCTGGCGCGCTTCATGGAAGACGGCCACTACAACTCCCATGTCCGGGCCATGCGCAAACTCTACGCCGGACGCCGTGCAATCATGCTCAATGCCATCGGCAAGCACCTGGACGGTATTGTCACGGCCTTATGCCCCCAAGGCGGGCTGCAGATTCCCTGCCTACTGGCCGATGGCTGGTCGGAGGAAAAGACCATCCGCCAAGCTGCCAGCGCGGGCGTGCAACTGCCAGGCCTCAGTCGGCTATACGCCGGCGAGGAGAAGAAACAAGGTTGGCTATTGGGGTATTCGTCCTTGACCGCCTATGAAATCGAAGCAGCCATGCTGCGCCTGGCCAATGCGCTGAGCAATAAATAGGACAACAAATGGCTGGCCGAGCTGCAGAGCACCGTGTCCATTTTCTGCGCAACGCTCCGGAACAAACACGTTTCAGGCGCTGTCACGTGCCTACGATAAATGCCACGGGGTAACGCTTGAATAGGCATATGGGTGAGCAGCGTTTCACGTTCGTGGTAATTGTTCATGGTTTCTTCATTCATGCTCTGCGGCAACATCGTGCGTCCATTCATGGCGGTGTTCCTCTGACCGCGGAAAAAGCTCGACGCTCAAACGCATCCCCTTTTGCAGTAGAACTCATGCAGGGTGAGCTTGCCCGCTCGGACTTTTTCAACAGCCTGGGCTAAAAGCAGTCACTCGGATGTGCTTCCTGATCCAGCACAGAATGGCCTGCGTACGCCACCTTCGGCAGCTTGCTGCTGCCGTGCTCATGAGGTATCAAAAAATTCGCATAAAATACGGGTTTGATTAGGATAATCGTAGGGATAGAAATTTTAGAAATTAGCCTACTTTCATTTTAAAACAGATACTTATCTCTCTATTTGAGTCCAGGTCGTGGAGCCAGACAGCAAAATCGAAAAGCCCCTGAATCGAAAGGTTCAGGGGCTTTTTTGTGCTTGACGAAAAGACACGATCCTATGAATTCCCTACCCCGACAGAGTAGGAAGCTTCCTGATTTTCTGTAGCCGTGTTTTCGGCTTTCGCCTGAGCCCCCGTAAACCCTGGACTAGAGCATCAATAGCCACTTTCATAGTGGCCGGATGCTGACTGTAAAGCAGCGAACTTGTGCGTTATGAATAGCGCCTCTCGCCTGCCAACATCCCCGGATCGTTCACGTGTCAGAGTTACTCAAACTCAAGGAGAACGTCCTTGTCCCTCACCCTTGCGGCTCATTGAGCTTTGGCACCCTTCCTGAAATACCCAGGTTCAATTTACGGGGTGGCGAAATATTCCTGCGGGTCGGAATTCACAAAGGCATCAACAAAGGATTTGGCGTTCGACATGTCTGGGAAGCCCACAAGACCGACTTGGCAATATTTGGCTGCCACACCATTGATGATGTGGTAGCCCACATCGCCAAAATGATCGTACCCGGCGCCCCCATCTACTGTGAGTTCAAGGAAATGAGAGGTGATCACAGAGTCGCCGTACTTAAAAATCCTACCGGCTCGCTCATTCTGGAGCCTCGAAATGAGCGTCGCGGCTTCGGATACTACGTCGTAACCTGGTATCCCAAGAGACATGCAGAAGGCACCCTGGTCGGCACAATCGCCAAACCAGATCCCAAGCAATAAAAAAGGCGTCCTGATGGACGCCTTTTGAATATTTCGAGGAGTAGTCGCAGCGATTCTTTAGCTCCTGGCCACGAATGACCTTGGGTTCAGAATCCGACCGGTATTGCCAGTCGTCACTACTTCAGAGGGAGCCAGCTTCTCTGCTGCCAACAAGATGGGGGGCCAATGCTGGAGGCCAAGCCCAAGGATGCGCAATTGCAGACCTCGAATTCGATTCTTAACCATGCGTGGAGCGAGTGTCAACCTGACCGACAATTGAATCGGTCGCCCCACACCCGATCGACGTCAAACATGCTCACTGCTTTTCGCATGCACCGCCCGCAACTCGGCATGCCCATGGTCCGTCTCCACCACCGGAATCTCATTCCCGTCGCAGTCGCGCAGTTTACCTTCGCTGAAGTAATCCCCTTCCCGCAGCGCCGCCAGGTCCTGATAACGCAGGACTCGTTCAGTACCGGCGGCAAACACCGATTGCTGGTCCGAGTTGCCGGCCGTGAGGTGATTGAAGGTCAGGTTCAGCACGATGGCCATGATCGCCGAGGAGCTGATGCCCGAGTGGAAGATCGTCGAGAACCAGCTTGGGAAGTGGTCGTAGAAGTTCGGGGCAGCGATGGGGATCATGCCGAAACCGATGGAAGTGGCGACGATGATCAGGTTGACGTTGTTGCGGTAGTCGACCTTGGACAGCGTCCGAATGCCGCTGGCGGCGACAGTGCCAAACAGCACGATGCCGGCGCCGCCAAGTACAGAGGTCGGCACGGCGGCGATGACCCGGCCCATGAACGGCAGCAATCCAAGCACTACCAGGAATAAACCGCCGGTGGCCACCACGAAGCGGCTCTTGATCCCGGTCACCGCCACCAGCCCGACGTTCTGGGCGAAGGCGCTTTGAGTGAAGGAGCCGAAGATTGGCGCGATCATGCTCGACAGCATGTCGGCGCGCAGGCCATTACCCAGGCGTTTGGAGTCGACTTTGGTGCCGATGATTTCACCCACAGCGAGGATGTCGGCCGAGGTTTCCACCAGGGTCACCATGACCACGATGCACATCGACAGGATCGCGGCAAAGTGGAAGGTCGGCATGCCGAAATGGAACGGTGCCGGGAAGCCGAACATCGGGCCCTGGGTGACGGATGAGAAATCCGCCATGCCGAGGAACACGGCGATGACCGTGCCGATGACCATCGCCAGGAGGATCGACAAACGGGAGATGGTCGCGCTGCCGATCTTGCTCAGAAGCAGCACCAGCACCAGCGTCACCGCCGCCAGGCCGATGTTCGCCATGCTGCCGAAATCCGGCGCATGGCTGTTGCCACCCATGGCCCAGCGCGCGGCCACCGGCATCAGCGTCAGGCCGATGGTGGTGATCACAATGCCCGTCACCAGCGGCGGAAAGAACTTGGTAATCCGCGAGAACACCGGCGTGATCAGCAAGCCAATCAGCGACGCGGCAATCACCGCCCCGAGAATCGACTGAAAGCCGCCCTCCCCACCACTGCTGACAATCGCGACCATGGTCGCAACGCCGGAGAACGACACGCCCTGCACCAGCGGCAACTGACAGCCGAAAAACGGCAAACCGAGGGTTTGCAGCAATGTCGCCAGCCCCCCTGCAAACAATGAAGCAGCAATCAACAAACCGATGTCCGCCGGCGAGAGCCCGGCCGCCTGGCCGATGATCAAAGGCACCGCGACGATACCGCCGTACATGGTCAGAACATGTTGCAGGCCATAAGCCATATTCGCGCCGATCCCGAGGTTTTCGTCCTCAGGCCGTTGGTGTGAAACATGGGGCGTTTTCATGGTTGGGAGGTTCCCTGGTTTTTGTTGTGCGCACACTGTATTCAATACTCAGGACAAATGTCCATAGAGTTGTATACAACTAGTCAGTCAGATAATGGACACTTGTCCACGCCGCCCTTTAGCCGTAGCACTTCCAGCCCAAAAACTCTTGAAATACATCCTTCCTTCCCCACCCCGCTCCACCGCTAATCTTTAGCTTTCCAAGCGACCGCCGGCACGGCCGCCCTCTCGCTTATACATATAAAGTATGCATAATGAAGTCATTCGAAATTCAGTATCACAAGGCAAAAAACGCGGCCAACAAACTAAAACATCAAGGCATCAGCCTCGCAGAGACAGAACCGGTGTTTTATGACGAACGAGCCCTGACTTTTCAGGACGACCATCATGATGAGCAGCGGTGGATCATCATGGGGCTGGATGCCAAAGGTCGCTTGCTGGTCGTTGCGTACACCTGGCGCGACCCGAATTTCGTGCGAATCATTTCCGCACGCGTCGCCACCAAAGGCGAGCGTCGCCACTATTTGGAGGCTTGAACGATGAAAGACGAATACGACTTCAGCAACGCCAAGCGTGGAGCAATTGCCACAAGCAAAGGCAAGACCCGAATCACCATCATGCTCGACGATGTCGTCATAGAGGCCGCGCGCGCTCTGGCAGAAAACGAGGGGTATGGCTACCAGACAGTGATCAACAACACCTTGCGCCAGGTGTTGCTCAGCGATAAAGGCAAAGCGGCGAAGCCCGATCAGAACGCTGCTGTTGCAAATGCCGGGCATTTCAAAAAAGGCATAACCGCGTCGGAGCTGAAAAGCCTGGAGAAAAAATTGTCAGAGGCCCTCAGCGAAATCCATCACGTGATGGAGCTTGAAGTGCGCTCCTAGACACAAAACGCTTGACTCGGCCCAATGAAAAAGGGGCGGATCGATCAAATCCGCCCCTTCGCGTGGTGCTCAGTTTGCCTTCGGCACAGGCTCAATCAACCGCTCCAGCACCGGCTTCAACGCCTCCTTCGCCGGCACCCGAATTTCGAATTCACGCTCCAGCAACCCGATCAACTCATCCACATCCGTCACCTGCCGCCGCTCGCTGTCGCTGCCCATGTGGTGAATGGCAAAACTGCCGTTGTTCAGCGTGCGTCGCCATCCCTCCCCCGTCCGCGCCACCATCAGTTGTTTGACGAAGGACGATTCGGGATGAGTCGAGACGTACCAGTTGCCGAGGGTGTAATCGATGTCTTCCTGACGCTGCAGATCGAAGATGTACATCGCCCGCCATTCACCGCCAACGTTGGCACGCAGGGTGTAGCCGTCTGCATGCTGTTCGATGCGATAGGGTTCGTGGGGAGTCAGCTGTTCGGCCTCGGTGTCGAGCATCAACGGTGCGGTGGGCACCATGCCGCCGAAGCCGACGTCGGTGATGTAGCGCACGCCGTCGAGGGTCACCAGGCTCAGGCGGTGAGTGCGTGCGGTCCATGCGCCTTCGGGCTGGTTCATGACCACGCGACCGGTGATGCCGCGCGCCTCGAAACCCAGCGTTTGCAGCAAGGCCAGGAACAGGTTGTTGAGTTCATAGCAGTAACCGCCGCGGCCGTCGTGCAGGACTTTCTGCTCGATGGACGGCAGGTCGATGAGTACCGGTTGCCCTAACAGCGTGGTGAGGTTTTCGAACGGGAAGGCACCGGTGTGGCGCAACTGCAATTGACGCAGGGTTTGCAGGGTCGGCGCCGGGGGCGCGTCGAAACCCAGGCGTTGCAGGTACAGCGCAAGATTTGTCAGTCGTGGTTCGCTCATCGCTCAATCCTTATGCATGGAACCCGCGGATCGCTCCGCCGATGGCCGCCATGTATAAGGGAAAAAGCGCTCGGGCCGATAATTGATTTCGCCAATCGCCACACGTGCCAAATCTATCGCCGTTTGCGTGAACCCAATCGAGTCCACGTCGGCGCGTGATCGCTGGCATGAGGCTCGTTGCGAACCCAGGCGTCGACGCCGACATCGTGCAAACAAGGAACAAGCGACTAAAGGTGCGCGCCCTGCTGCGCAAAGTCTTCCTGCGAGGCCTTGAGCAACGGCAGCAGCGCATACCTGTCTACCGGGCGACTGAGGTAAAACCCCTGCACTTCATGGCACTGATCCAGGATCAGGAAGTCCAGTTGTTCCAGCGTCTCGACGCCTTCTGCAGTTACGGTCAGGCCCATCGCCTTACCCAGGTTGATGATCGCCTGCACCACGGCGCGATCGTTGCTGCCGCTGCCCATGGACGAAATGAAGCGCTTGTCGATCTTGATCCCGTCGAAGGGATACGTGCGCAGGTAACCCAACGAAGAATAACCGGTGCCGAAGTCGTCCATGTTCAACCGCACGCCCAATTCCTTGAGCGCGTTCATGGTCGCCAGTGCACCATCGACGTCGTTGAGCATCACATTTTCAGTGATCTCCAGCTCAAGTCGACTGGCGGGCAAGTGGGTCTGGATCAACACTTCGCGCACGTCTTCGATCACATCGCTGCGGGCAAATTGCACCGGGGACAGGTTGACCGAAACCATCAGCGCACCAGGCCAGGTCAGGGCCGTCTCGCACGCCTCGCGCAACACCCAGCGGCCCAGTGGCACGATCAGATCGGTCTGCTCGGCCAGCGGGATAAACGCATCGGGGCTCAACAAGCCTTGCACGGGATGCTGCCAACGCAGCAGCGCTTCGACCGAGACGATCTGCTTGCCATCGACGTGATAACGCGGCTGGTAATGCATCACGAATTCGTTGTTCTTGATCGCCCGACGCAGGTCGCTTTCCAGTTGCCGACGATGCTGGATCTGATCGTTCATGTGCGCGGCAAAATAGCACCAGGTTTTCTTGCCATCGGATTTGGCCTGATACAACGCGATATCGGCACAGCGAATCAGTTCCTGCGCAATATGCCCCTGGCGCCGACTCAAGGCGATACCGATGCTCGCGCCAATGTGTAGCGAGTGATGGTCGTAGTGAATCGGCTGATGCAGGCTGTCGAGCAAGCGCTCGCAAAACCGGTCGATTTCCGCGTGGCTGTCCATGCCATGGAGCACCAGCACGAACTCGTCGCCGCCCAATCGGGCGACCAGGTCAATGTCTCGTGTGCACTCGCGCAAACGGGTGGCGACTTCCAGCAATACCGCATCGCCGGCCGGGTGGCCGAGGGAGTCGTTGATCGGCTTGAAGTTATCCAGGTCGATCATCAACAACGTCAGCGCCGTCGACTGCTCTTTCAGTGCCAGCGCCTCATCGAGAAAACGCGCCAATTTGTTGCGGTTCGGCAGGCCAGTCAGGGCGTCGTGCAATGACAGATGCTGGATCTGCGCATGGGCGGCAACTTCGTCGGTGATGTCGCTGGCCGTTCCGCGATAGCCCAGCACCGCGCCCTTGCGCTGGATCGGCCGTGCCGATACCCGGCAGACCCGCTGTTGCCCCGATTGATCGCGGTAGGAACAGCGCAAATGACTGACGGCCTGCTCTTCATCGAGTTTGTTCAGCCACAGCGACAAGGATGTTGTATCGCAATTGAGCAATTGCCCGATGTTCTGCCCCAGCCACTGCTGATCGGAGAACCCGGTGACGGTGCTGAAGCGTCCCGACAGATAAGTGATGCGATGCTGGTCGTCGATTTCCCAGATCCAGTCGGACGCGGCCTCGGCCACCGCACGGAAACGCTCTTCACTGGCCTCCAGCGCCTGGTTCGACAAATCGAGGCTGGTGTAACTGGCATCCACATGCCCGGACGTGCGCAGAACATAGCGAAAGAAGTAAGCGGTCAACAACGCCAGAACCAACAGCGCCCCGCCCAGTGGCGGCAGCAGCGACCAGAGCAATTGATGACCCGGCCGCTCGAGCCGGGAGACCAGACTGTAACCGGTGCCAGCGAGGGCAATAGCGGGCTGACCGGGAGCGATGGAGTTGTCGGGCGTCAGACTCAGGTCGTGCAAACCGTAATCGGCGCTCAAGGCGCTGAGCTTTTCAGGGTTCAGTTGGTCGACGTATATAAGCACCGAAGTGCTTTTGGAATCGACCGCCGGGCGTTCGTCATTGGGCACAATCGCGGCGGCCGACAGCAGCGCGGGTTTGCCCTCGAACAAGGTGTAGCGGCTGACGGGTTTGATGAGGCTCTCCTGACTCTGAATCTCGTCAATGAGCGTCTCCATCGTTGTCGACAGGTAGGCCGCCGCCTCCTCCTGCACCTGAAGCCCGCGCACCACGGCGTATTTTGTTCGCTGAACATCGACCACGAAAACACCCTCGTAGTGGTCCATGGTGAACAGGGTTTTACCCATGTTCTGCTCGACGTAGGCCCACTGCACATCGACCTCGCCGTTCAGATGATCGTAGGCCGACGTCCAGTCGGCATAACTGGCGATGTAGTTTTTCGTGGCGGTGATGCGGTTTTCCAGCGCGCGCCGGGTATAAAACGTGGTCTTGGCCAGGTCCTCGGCATCGAGCCGCCCGGCAATACTGAACAGGGCGATCAGCGCGATCAGTACCCCAACCACAAACAACAGACCGACCACCAACATCAGGTTACGGGTAATCGGGGTATGGCGCGCAGGTGCAGCGGTGGTAACGGCAGACAAATCCATGCACTTGATCCTGTCAATCGATTGCCCGATCGGGATGAGACCGGCGGGCCTGGTCGGTCAGGTGTGACAGCCAGGCTCTCTGCACTGACCATAGCAGGCATGCCCGATCATCGCTCCTGGATAACGCAAGTCATTGCCGCACTTGAAGAACCGGTCACAAGAACCGTGCCCATCGATGGCCGCAAGCGTCATCGATCCGAGCGCATCAGCACCTCGACGCCCCCTTCCATCGACAACACCGCCGAGCGATTTCGCCCTGAGTGCTTGGCCTGATACAGCGCCGCATCTGCGCGCTTGATCAACATTTCGGTGCTGTCGTGCGCCGTCGGCACAAACGAATAACAGCCAAGACTGACCGTCACGTAGCCCGTGGGTGAACCGCTATGGGTGATGTTTTTGTCCATGACACTGCGGCGGATTTGCTCGGCGATCGTCAGCGCGCCATGGATGTCGGTGTCTGGCAGCAACACCGCGAACTCTTCACCGCCGTAGCGCACCGCCAGGTCGGCTTTGCGGTGACAGCAACTCTTCAGGGCCCGCGCCACTTCGGCCAGGCAATGGTCCCCGGCCACATGACCGTAAGTGTCGTTGTAGCGTTTGAAGTAATCGATATCGAGCATGATCAGGCCCAGCGAGCTCGACCGCCGGGCACCGCGCCCGAACTCGACGTCCAGCGCCTGTTCGAACAACCGGCGGTTGGCCAACCCGGTCAGGCTGTCGTGGGTGGCGATCAGCTCCAGGGTTTTCTGCGCCTCGCGCAAATCTGCCTCGATGCGCTCGCCCGCGCGCACCTGATGAATGAACACCCAACCGAACAACCCCACGCCGAGGACAACCAGAGCGACGATCACAGCGGATTGAATCGCCGTGTCGTACCAGTCCTTGAGGACCGCGTCTTTGGAGGATGCCGCCGCGACCACCACCGGATAGGCATCGAGCTGACGGTAGCCATACAACCGAGGGATGCCATCCACCACTGAGTCGATCATGGCGTTGCCCGACGTGGCGCTGGGCAAGAGTTTCTGAAAGATCTCGCCCTGAGCCAATGATGTGCCGATCTGCGACTCCACAAACGGCCGTCGCGCCAGCAGCGTTCCATCGGTCAATGCCAAAAACATCGCGCCGTTGTCGTCGAGGCTGAAGCTTTTGAAGAACTGATCGAAGTACGACATCTTGATCCCGGCCAGCAACACGCCCTGGAAATGACCGTTCTGATCGTTTATCCGTTTGGAAACCGGAATGATCCACTCGCCATTCTCCCGACTGCGAATCGCCGGGCCGATGTGCGCCAGGGTTGAGATGTTTTGCTGGTGAAACCTGAAATACTCGCGATCCGCCACACCAGCCCCGCGGGGTAGATCCTCGAACGACGTCACGGCCCATTGCCCCTGCCTGTCGAACAGAAATATCCCGTGCAACTGATGCAGCGCCTGCACCCGCCGGGCGAAGGTTTTCTGCAGGCGTGGCGTCTGGGCAGCGTCGAAACCTTCAGCCTGAATCCAGTCCACCAGACTGGTCAGTACCAGATCGGCCTTCATGAACGTGTCTTCGGCCTGCTGCGCCATGGCCCGGGTCAGGTTCGACGACGACACCTCGGCCAACGCCAGGTCGTGTCGACGCGACTGCTCCAGTTGCAGGTAAAGCAGCCCGCAAAGACAAAGGCACACCGCAGCAATAAACAACACCGCAGCCTTGAGCAAAGGCAGTCGTTTCAAGGCACCGCCGGGCGAGGGGTGCGGATCGTGAAGAGGGATAGGCAAAAGCGCGTCCTGAAAGGGTAAGGCATGGGCAACGGCCCAAAACCCTTATTTTTTGTGAGCTTAGTCTACGGGGTTGCGTGGGGTAAACAGAGGATTGGGGGATAAATGGTTGTATTTCAATCGCATGACGCAAGGCAAAACCACATTACCTTGAAGGAGCTACGATTAACTGAAATCACGACAGGAAATCGAAATGAGTAAGGTAGACGAGCTCGCCGCGAAGCTTAAACAATCCCGGCAAACCAGTGCCGACGCGACCATCGCCGATCAAGCCATCGACAGCTGGCCCGCCCAGGTCTACGAGCTGTATCACCAGATCGAGGCGTGGCTGCAACCACTGATCGAGGTGGGCCTGAAGCTGCGACGTAATTCCACTCATGTGTTCGAGAGTGCGCCGGACGGTGCGACTTACGATTACGCCATCGACCAACTGCTGATCGAAGGAAACCACCACAGCATCACCTTCGACCCCGTCGCGCGCTTCACCGCTGACGGCGCCGGACGGATCGAGATTCACTCGACAGGCAAGGAACTCACCCTGTTGCGCACCGTGAGCGAACACGGCGAGACGCAGTGGTGGCTTCAGGCGATTGAGCAAGCCGGACAACAACCGGATGCGATCGCGCTGACGGAACACAATTTGCTGCTGGCCGTGCAAGAAGGCTTGGGGCTTTAAGGCCTATAACTTGCTCTGCTGCTCCGCCACCGAGGGAGGCGCCTCTCGCCTCCCGTCCAGCGCTGGCCGCTCCGAAGGCCGATTCAACGCCCGCAATACCGGGGAGTCATAGCCATACACATCGGGCTTGAATGTCACGCGCCCATCAAGACTCAGGTCCACCGTCCAGTAGGCCAACAGCACCGGCACTTTCACCGGGAGCCTGATGTTCTCTGTCTTGCCATTGGCTAACTGCTTTTGAATCCCTTCGCTGTTCCAGTGAACCGGATCGTTGAACAACAGCTCCACCAATTGCAGCGGGTTTTCTACCCGAATACAGCCGGAGCTGGTCGCGCGATTGGATTTCGCGAACAACTCGCGATGCGGCGTGTCATGCAAGTAAATCGAATAGTCATTGGGAAAGCGAATCGCCACCTGTCCCAGCGAGTTATCCGGCCCCGCATCCTGACGCAGGGTAAGGCCGCGCGGGTTGTCCCAATCGACAGTGGACGGATCGAGCACATTGCCTTCTCGATCGATCACACGAATCCGGCTTGCCTCAAGGTAGCCAGGATTGTCGCGAATCTTCGGCAACATGTCCTGGAGCAGAATCGTTGGTGGCACGGTCCAGGTCGGATTGAACGTGACGTAGGTGATTGCGGATTGAAAAATCGGCGTGCTGCGAAACGGCTTGCCGACCTGCACCCGTGAGCGCCAGATCGGTTTGCCATCGCGATAGAACGCGACTTTATACCCGGCGATATCGACCACGACGAAGGTGCCCTGAAGTTTGTACAGCAGCCACCGCGCCCGCTCCATGTTCACCCGCACCTGATCGATTCGCGCCTCGACCGGTACATTCAGTTCCGCGAGTGTCGCCGGCCCCGCTACACCGTCCGCCCCAAGGTATTGCTCGGTCTGAAACTTCTTCACCGCCGCGGTGACGGCGTCGTCGTAGTTGGTGCGAGCAGTCACTGGCGCGGCGAGATAACCGCCCGCTGCCAGACGGGCTCGCAATAGAGCGACCGAGGCGTCATCCATGCCGGGCCTGAGCGTCTGCCCTTCCGGGATCTTTGGCCAGCCACCCCGATCACGAACCTTGCGCAGTTGCGCCAGGCCTTGGCGCAACGTGCCGTAAACCGCTTCTTGGGGCGATGCCTGAGCGAAGGCGCGCGCAATGTCATGGCTGTCGAGGGCAGTGAAGAATTTGTTGACGTCTTCCCGGGGATCGACGCCAGCGGAGTCGAAGTTCCAGTGGATGTCCAACCGCGAAGGGTCGACCTTGCCGCGCCGCAACTGCAGCAACGCCGTGATAAACGTCTGGGTGGCGGAGATATCAAAGGCTGCCCGTTGCCCGGGGGTTGGTGTGGTTGTCTGCATCAACGCGCGGGCCTCGGCCAACTCGGCGATCCGGAAATCCGTGGGGTTCAGGCCATCGCTCTGGGTATCGCCCAGGCTTTTCAACAACAGGGCGACATCGTCATCGTCCGTCCAGGCAGCGCGATAGCCACGATGGCTATAAAAATCCAGCACCACCCGGTTCACATCGACCCGTTGATGACGCGGCGAGGTGAGCAGAGGCGGAAACGCCGAACTCAATGGCGCCAATTCCGCCTGAATCGCCTGGCCTACGTAATCGCCAGGTGCTGCTTCAGCCACAGTACTTACGGGAGATACCGGCTCAATCGGCGAAGTTTGCGCGATCGCCGTGCCGCTTATCAGAAAGCCCATAAAAAACATGCGGCTTATGACGAATAACCTTGTTAACTGCCCCATGGATAATCCTTAATCTCCCGTTTTCAACCGGCTAGCGTCGTGCGCGCTGCTAGACTCGAAATATTCAGATGAGACTTGCATATGGCCCCAAACCGCTTTGGCTGCTTAATGACGGCCGTGCTGCTGACTGCTTTTTTTACATTACCGGCAGCCTACGCCGATTCGCTTGAAGCTGCCCTGGTCAAAGCGGCCCCCGATGCCAACGCCAAAGTCATTGCCCTGGCCGTTCGCGCCTCCCAATGCAGCCGGTCACAAGGCGCGGCCCCGGCTCAAAGGCTGGCAGTGATCGATTATTCCCTGCCCTCGACCGTACAACGTCTTTGGGTGTTCGACCTTAAACAACGCAAATTGTTGTTCCATGAACTGGTCGCCCACGGTCGCAACAGTGGCGAGAATATGGCCAACCAGTTCTCCAATCAGAATGCCAGCTACGCCACCAGCCTCGGCTTGTATCGCACCCAATCCAGCTATGTCGGACAGAACGGTTATTCCCTGCGCATGGAAGGTCTGGAACCGGGGTTTAACGACAACGCCTTCGAACGGGCGATCGTCATTCACGGCGCGCCTTACGTCAGCCCTGCCCTGGCGCGGGCCAATGGCCGGATCGGCAGAAGTCTCGGCTGCCCAGCGGTGAGGCCTGCGATTGCACATCGGCTGATCGACTCGATGAAAGATGGGCAGTTGTTATTTTCTTACTACCCGGATCAGCGTTGGTTGAAGTCTTCTTCGTATATCAATTGCGGTAACGCCACCGTGGCGGATTCGTCCAGATCCAACAGCAGCCCTTGAACACCGCGTGAAACTGTCAAAACTGTAATCTTGGCCTCAGCCTGCTGAAAGGCACCGCCCGTTAGCCTCCTCCCCATTGAGTTCTCTGCCCTCCGCTCAGGATGGACCTGAGGGCTCCATCAGGCTGACGGACGGGATAAAACGGCATGCATTCCAACACCTCAAGACGCACCTTCGTGAAGGGCCTGGCCGCTGGCGGGGTCCTCGCTGGCCTCGGGCTGTGGCGTACACCGGTCTGGGCGGTCACCAGCCCCGGCGAACCGAATGTGCTGGCCGGTACCGACTTCGACCTGTTCATCGGCGAATCCCCGGTCAACATCACCGGCAACCCTCGAACCGCGATGACCATCAACGGCGGCATTCCCGGCCCTCTTCTACGTTGGCGCGAAGGCGACACCGTCACGCTGCGGGTGAAAAACAAACTCAAGGACAGCACGTCCATTCACTGGCACGGCATTTTGCTGCCGGCCAACATGGATGGCGTGCCGGGCCTGAGTTTTCACGGGATCGAACCGGACGGCATGTACGTCTACCAGTTCAAGGTCCGGCAGAACGGCACTTACTGGTATCACAGCCATTCGGGCTTGCAGGAACAGTCCGGGGTTTACGGGCCGTTGGTGATCGACGCCAAGGAGCCGGAGCCGTTCCAGTACGACCGCGATTACGTGGTGATGCTCACCGACTGGACCGACGAAGACGCCGTCGGCCTGATGAAAAAACTCAAGAAACAATCGGACTACTACAACTACCACAAGCGCACCGTGGGCGATTTCATCCACGACGTCAGCGAGAAAGGCTGGGGCTCGACGGTGGCCGATCGCAAGATGTGGGCCGAGATGAAGATGAACCCCACCGACCTGGCCGACGTCAGCGGTGCCACTTACACCTACTTGATGAACGGCCAGGCGCCGAACATGAACTGGACCGGGCTGTTTCGCCCGGGTGAGAAGTTGCGGCTGCGGTTTATCAACGGCTCCGCCATGACCTACTTCGACGTGCGTATTCCGGGCTTGAAAATGACCGTGGTTGCGGCGGATGGCCTACACGTCAAACCGGTGAGCGTCGACGAATTTCGCATCGCGGTGGCGGAGACGTTCGACGTGATCGTCGAACCGACCCAGGACGCCTACACCCTGTTCGCCCAATCGATGGACCGAACGGGTTATGCGCGAGGCACCCTGGCGGTGAAGGCCGGGTTGTCGGCGCCGATTCCAGCGCAGGATCCGCGACCGCTGGTGACCATGGATGACATGGGCATGGGCGGCATGGATCACGGCAGCATGGGCGGTGACATGGCGGGGATGGACCACGGTGCCATGCAAGGCATGAACGGTGGTGACATGCAGGGCATGGACGGCGGAGACATGCAGGGCATGGACAGCATGGCCGGAATGGATCACAGCAGCATGGCCATGGGTGGCATGGCCGGGATGGCCGGGATGCAATCCCATCCCGACACGGAAAAAGACAACCCGCTGGTGGACATGCAAGCCATGAGCACCACGCCAAAACTCGACGACCCGGGCATCGGCCTGCGCAACAACGGCCGCCGTGTGCTGACCTACTCCGACCTGCGCAGCACCTTCGAAGACCCGGACGGCCGCGAGCCCGGCCGCACCATCGAACTGCACCTCACCGGCCATATGGAAAAGTTCGCCTGGTCGTTCAACGGCGTGAAGTTCTCCGACGCTGAACCGCTACGACTCAAGTACGGCGAGCGGGTTCGAGTGGTGCTGGTCAACGACACGATGATGACTCACCCCATTCATTTGCACGGCATGTGGAGCGACCTCGAAGACGAGAACGGCCAGTTCATGGTGCGCAAACACACCATTGATGTGCCGCCGGGATCGAAGCGCAGCTATCGGGTCACCGCCGATGCGCTCGGCCGCTGGGCCTACCACTGCCATCTCCTGTACCACATGGAAATGGGCATGTTCCGTGAAGTTCGCGTGGAAGAATAAGGCGCTACCCATGACCAGACTCACTCCGATCTCTTTGGCCCTCGTTACCGTGGGCCTGACGCTCTCTTCGGCCATGGCCGCCACCGACAGCATGCAGGGCATGGACCATAGCCAGATGCCGGGCATGGATCACAGCAAGATGCAGAGCGAGGATTACGGGCAAATGCAGCCCGCCGCGCCGACCCAAAGCCGCACGCCGATCCCGGCATTGACCGACGCCGACCGCGCCGCTGTTTTCGTCAGCCCCGCCGGCCACAACGTGCATGACACCGCGCTCAACTATTACTTCCTCGCCGACGAACTCGAATGGCAGGACGCCGACGACGGCAGCGCATTGGCGTGGGATCTGTCCGGCTGGATCGGCGGCGACGTTGATCGCCTGTGGCTGCGCTCCGAAGGCGAACGCATCAATGGCAAAACCGAAGACGCCGAAATCCAGGCACTGTGGGGTCATGCCATCTCCCCGTGGTGGGACGTGGTGACCGGCGTGCGCCAGGATTTCAAACCCGGCGCCCCGCAAACCTGGGCCGCGTTCGGCGTGCAAGGCATGGCCCTGTACAACTTCGAAACCGAGGCCACCGCGTTCATCGGCGAAGGTGGCCAGACCGCTGCGCGACTGGAAGGCGACTACGACATCCTGCTCACCAACCGGCTGATTCTGCAGCCGACCGCCGAGCTCAACGTCTACGGCAAAAACGACCCGCAACGGGGCATCGGCTCCGGGCTGTCCAGCACCGAAGCCGGCTTGCGCCTGCGCTATGAAATCCGCCGGGAATTCGCGCCCTACATCGGCGTGACCTGGAACCGCACCTACGGCAAAACCGCCGATTACGCCAGGGACGAAGGCGAGGACCGCAGCGAAGCGCGCCTGGTCGTCGGCGTTCGCCTGTGGTTCTAAACGCTTCAACTCAAAAACCTAAAAAACAACCGCTTAAAGCGGTAAGAGGCCTTGCATGCGCACCATCAAAACCACCGCTGTCGCCATCGCACTTTCCACCGGGCTACTGATGAGCGCACTGGCTCAAGCCCACCCGAAACTGCTCTCCTCCACCCCGGCCGAAGGCGCGGACGGCGCAGCACCGAGCAACATCGAACTGCACTTCTCCGAAAACCTCATGACCCAATTCTCCGGCGCCAAACTGGTCATGACCGAAATGCCCGGCATGGCCCATTCCCCCATGCCGATGAAAGCCAAAGTCTCCGGCGGCAGCGACCCGAAAACCATGGTCATCACCCCACTCTCGCCCCTGCCCATCGGCAGCTACAAAGTCGAATGGCGCGCCGTGTCTTCGGACACTCACCCGATCACCGGCAACGTTACGTTCAAAGTGAAGTGATTGATGAGCGACTCGGTCGGCATTGCCCTGCGGTTTGCGTTGTATGTGGATTTGATGCTGTTGTTCGGGGTGGCACTTTTTGGGCTGTACAGCCTTAAGGGGCAGGAACGGGTGTCGGGGGCGGTGCTGCCGTTTCGGTCGATGTTGGCGGGGACGGCGCTGCTGGGTGCGGTGTTGTCTGTCGCCAGCATGGTGATGATGACAAGTGCCATGAGCGGTGAAACGGACTTCGCCGAGCTGCGTCCGCACATCAAGATGATGCTGTTTGAGACGGACGTCGGCTTGGCTTGGGGGATTCGCATTGTTGCACTGGTCGTCGCGGGTTTAGCGGTGATGCTTCGTGCGCCTGGTTTCAGTTTATGGGTCGCGGCTTTTGCCGGTGCTGTTGCCCTCGCCAGCCTGGCCTGGAGCGGACATGGGGCGATGGATGAAGGCAATCGACGTTATTGGCATTTCACGGTAGACATTCTGCACCTGCTGGCAGCGGGGGCTTGGCTTGGCGCGTTGCTGGCGTTTGCGTTGATGGCGAAGATCAACGCTCTGCAAACCGAAGCGCGCCTCAGGTTACTGGCCCGCGCGGTTAATCGGTTTGAGGCGATTGGCGCGGCCATCGTCGTGGTGATTACGGTGACGGGGGTGGTGAATTATCTGTTCATCGTTGGACCGAAACTGGACGAGGTATTTCTCAGTACTTACGGGATTCTGCTGTTCATCAAAGTGGTGCTGTTTGCCGGCATGCTGGTGCTCGCCGCGTTGAACCGGTTTCACCTTGGGCCGTTTCTGGAGCGGTCGTTGCGGGACGGGCAATACACGGTCGCCGCCAATGCGTTGCGGCGTAGCGTGGTGGTGGAATTGGCGGCGGCGGTGTTGATTGTGGGGTTGGTGGCGTGGCTCGGAACGCTGAGTCCGGAAATGGGTGCCCAGTAGGGAAATGAAAGCATCCGATGACCGGCCAGAGCAGTCAGTGGACAGGGTGAGGGTCCTTTACTAGCGTCTAACCACACTGGATTTCAAGCCAAAGGGTTCAACACCCAAGCGCCAAGGTGAAAAAGCGGCGCAATTATCGAAAGGAGTTCGAAAATGGCTGACGTAATGAAAGTAGTGGATGTCGACTTAAAAATACTTAAATCAAACCCACCGCAGCTACATATATCGGCAATTGGCCTGGTTAACTCTGGTGGATGGACAAACCCCAGACTGGAGCCGCGGATTTACCTTCAGTTCCCACCAGACGGCATTCAAGACTTCGATTTTGTTGCTGATCCGCCCCAAGGGGCTGCTATACAGGTCATCCTTCCCATCGACGCATCAAAACTTTGGAAAGAGCCGCCACTCGATAAACTCAAGGGAGTAAGAGTCCACTCTGCTAGCAACTCGATTGAAGCGCATCTTAAGAGTTCGAAGTCCGTGGCTTGTGGATAAACAACTCATGTAGAGGGATACGTGTCGGGCCTTGCCTGACACGTATCACGCATTGGAACGATCGGGATATTGGACCACTGGATGACAGTCGAGAAGTGCTTTCACTACACTGACTCCCGCTTGAACCCCACTCCGTCACAAAAGCCCGAGAACAATGAAAACCATAAAAAGCACAATGCTGCTCTGTGGCCTGCTGGCTCTATCCTGCGGCGCTCAGGCAGAGCAAAGCCCTTCGCACCTGGACACCGTCCTGCAACAAGGCCAACTTCGCGTTTGCACCACAGGCGACTACAAACCCTATACCTTCAAAGGTGAAGACGGCGAATACTCGGGCATCGACATCGCCATGGCCCGCTCGCTGGCCGACAGCCTGGGCGCGAAGGTCGAGTGGGTCCAGACCACCTGGAAAACCCTGATGCCCGACATGCTCGCGGGCAAATGCGACATCGGCGTCGGCGGCATCTCCGTCACCCTGGAACGCCAGAAAAAAGCCTTCTTCAGCACCACACTGGATGTCGACGGCAAAATCCCGCTGGTGCGCTGCGAAGATCAGGCGCAATACCAGACCCTCGAACAAATCAACCAACCTTCCGTTCGCCTGGTCGAACCGGCCGGCGGCACCAACGAAGCCTTCGTCCACGCCTTCCTGCCCAAAGCGCAATTGCAGCTGCACGACAACGTGACCATCTTCCAGCAGCTGCTGGATAAGAAAGCTGACGTGATGATTACCGATGCATCGGAAGCGCTGTATCAGCAGAAACTCAAACCAGGTTTGTGCGCGGTCAACCCGACGCAATACATGCAGTACGGCGAGAAGGCTTATCTGCTGCCGCGCGATGACATCAGCTGGAAGTTGTATGTCGATCAGTGGCTGCATCTGGCCAAGGTGACGGGGAATTACCAGAAAATTCTGGGTCAGTGGATAGCTACACCAGAAGCCAAATAGCCCATACATAGCAGCTGGCGAAGCCTGCATTCGACCGTAGCAGCTGTCGAGCCTGCGAGGCTGCGTTCGGCTGCGCAGCAGTCGTAAAATCAGAACACGCGGTTCATCAGGCAAATCACGCAACGGCGAAAACACCCAAGCCGTTGCGTCATTCCTTAATCGTGCAGCAAGCCCGAGCTGTACTCATTAAAGCTGTTGCCGATCGCGCTCCCTCCAAAGTTCACCTTGTTGGGGCTATGGCCATCGAACGATTGGCACGCTTCTGAAAAACACGTGCTGGTGCTCACACCCGAACAGGCGCTCAAGAGCAAAGCACCGGTGATCAGCATGGCTTTGAAGAGGTTCGAGATCATCTTTTTGTTTCCTGTGGGCTGGAGGCGTGGCTACACCAAGCTTAGGTGGTCATCCTATGCCACGTGGCTGCCAAACTTGATGAAACATTGCTGAGCGACAGCGTTGGTTCAGCATCCTTGTTTTCTCTGAAGCGACCCACCTGTTTAGATGAGCGTTTAAAGACACTCGCAGTTACTTCACCAAGCCTACAACGCCTTGCGTCGTTGCCTACGACTGCGCCAGAATCCGCCGGCTATGCGTCTAGGGCTCCCCCCGGTAACTTGATTCCCGTCACTGTTCATCAGTGATCGGGTCTGCAAGCCCGCCGGAATACCAGTCGCATAGCCCTGCCGCAGGACGCTCGTTTGTGTCTGCTCAATGGCGGCTTTGTGCGGGAGACCTTCGGGTCTGCCGGGTTCCTGGTTTCCCGGTCTTGCAGACCCGCGCACAGCTGCCACCCATCATCTGCAAGTGATGTTGGTAGCTCCTAATGAATAATCAGGAGTTTCACCATGTTCAAGGCCACACCCAACCCGCCGGTCACAGACCCGACATCCCCCTACGAATCACTCGACTCAAAAAAGCTCCACGAAGCCGCCGAACGCGCCCTCGACCACTACCTCAAACCGGCCGCTCAGATCATGGCCACGGCCAACGAGCCCGAGCGCATGTTCCTCGCCAACCCGAAGTACAACACCGAATCCTTGCTGGCCAACGCCTGCGAGTCACTGGGCTCGGCCACGGTTATGCTTAGTGATTTTGCAGCGCTGCTGGAAGGGACACACCGTAAAACGCTGCTGGGGATCGCGCAGGTGGTCATGTTGGGGGAACTGGCGGTGAATCAGGCGTTGGATAACGTGGAGCCGTCTGAGTAATCAATGGTGCACATTGGCGTGAGGGGCGTGAGCTCCTCGCGCCACCAACATCGCTCGAAACGCAGACGACGATAGGAGAAATGGGGGCAGATACTCGCCACGCACTTCTGTCGCGTTTCCGTCGCTCCCATAATGGATTGGATGCAGCAGTCCCTCAACGCCCCAGCCAACCTAGCTAAGCCACTGTAAACCCTTCGTTTTGTAGCAATTTTTAAGCGACATGTGATGGCTGATTATCACGGGCACTGCAGATATTTTGTTGAATTGCTCCCCTTGGTGACAGGCAGCAATCGGCCGATTCTGTTGAAAAAGTCGGCTTCGATTTCCACCGCAGAAAAGTACGCGTCTGAGATTTAAATCTGCGCGTTGCGCACGAGATTCATGGCGCCAATTTTACGTAGCAGCCTGCAAAATTGGCGTTTTCAGCAATCAATGCATGGGCAGTCAGCCCAGGTCGGACTTTTTCAACAGAATCGGCCAAAAGCAGACTGTCAGCGCGGTTCTGATTTCGCCCGATAGCGAACGCTCACAGCATGCGGCTGAATACATCAACACAAGCGCTACATCGTTCTCAAGGGCTTTCTATTGAGGTATATTTACTGCCCTACAGGTATCGACAAGTCCCTGTTCCGTAGCCTCCAGCATTGAGCGCCTGGTTTCGTGATATATCACAAACTGCTGCTGGCCGAATTGAGGCATATCCTCGAATGTCAGGTTTAGGCCGACTGCCGGCAGTACCTAGTACTTGAGCATCTCTTTATTCAGTAAGCATTTCCCGCTCTTTGTGAACCACACGTCCGTCATATCGGTCACCTCACTGAAAGCCATGCAATTTTACCCAAGGGCAGCCATGAAGCGCTCCTCATTAAAATAATCCACCATCCGAAATTCATCTTTCAACTCAACCGTAAGCTCCTTGCGCATCAATGGATGCGCATTGGCGCACTGGCTCAGTTTCGCTCCGATCACATCAAACACCGTAAGCTTTAAATCTGCAACCTCGGAACAAAAATTAGACCGTAGCGAATGCTCGATGGCTTCATTTGCAAATATCGCCACAGCAAGCAATGTTGAATGATAATTTTTATAAATATGTATATCCTGTGCATCAACGCGAAGCTCACCAGATAAATCTGGACCAGGCAGATAACCTTTTTCACTCACATGAGATGCAATCGTTGTTATAGCCAGTAAAGCGATAGGTCCGACGCATTTATTTATAATCAAAAGACTCCAAATCAACTCAGCAACAATATCGAAATTTCGCTCATGCAAAAAGCGAAGAATCCCAAGCTCTAGAGCCGAAAAAAGCGCATCAGTTTTGTTAAAAAATAAATTCTTCGGAAGTGGCTGCCCGCCAGAATCAGCTAAAAAAAACAGAGTATGCGTCAAAGCATAAAAGTCACTGACAGTGCTTCTATGGGGTGAAATCCCATTTGCAACATTTGTAAGAGAGAGAGACGTGTTCACTACATCAAGCCTAGAGCATTGGCCGGAAAACACTTCTACATCTAGACCGAGGACTTCCGAACAATATGCAACATCCAATGTTCTGTGAGGCAATCTCTCGGTAGCTAAAATATCCATCTCGGGAATGCATAAAACAAGCAAATCTCTTATATTGGCCCGCTCACTACTCAACCACTGAAGTGCTGCTGGCATTGAAAGTAATTGGAAGTGGGCAATATTCTCAATAAATACGGAAGAAACTGGAAGCGGTCTAATAATCGCCAGGCAATGTTCAACTATAGAATCAGTTAGATATGTAGCGGAATGCCTCTTCTGCAACACCCCTAACAGACACAACTCATCATAAGCTTTAAGGTACGACAATTGATGAGCCGGCGGCCGATCACGCGGATCAAAAAAGCCAAGATTCAACTCAAGCCATTTCCAAATAACTTCTAACGCATCTTGGCTTTTCATAGAGGCAACTCCTATTGCTTAATTGCGTTCAGCAGTTCGGCCACTGTATTTTCCGGGCCAATTTTCACCCCTTTAATATCTAAAGAGCCAGTGCCATCAAGCGCTGGCGCAGTATACGCATCACCTGCCAGAATGTAATGTGACCAAGCGGCAGCCCAACTGCCGTTAATCACCGGATCATGTCCCAGTCCATTATGCTTTAAGTCTTTCAACTTTGTGTTCGGCCCAAGAAGTAGTTCGGCCGCATTTGTGATTTTCGGATCCATAACTTTTCTCCTGTACGTATTTTGATGTTGACGGCACCCACAAGACAAAGGTTTGGCACACGAATGAATAAAATGCAAGGCGGAAGCTCTCCTAATCAATGCTCCGCACTACTTACTCCGCCATCTTCCAGGAAAGGATATAGTAAAAGCGCAGACGTCGACCACGCACCTATAACAAAACGCAATGTAAAACAATAATCGAACGGGATATACCTTATATCGATTTGTTTAATAGTGTCTCTTTTGGCCACAAATTCCCTGAGATACACGTGACCTTTCGCGAATGGGTCTCGCAGTATGATGACCCGGTCTTTTCCGGACGCAATGGAGCGCGGCACGAGGCGTGAATTTCTGAGCAGAAGGATCCAGTTTTGCGAATTGACGGGGAGAGCACCGTGAAAAAAATGGCTGCGGATGCCATCCACGCCGCGTCGCAAATACTGAGACAGTTTGAAGCTGGGACAGCAAAAGGCGCGGCGATTCAGCGAAACTCGATGATGTCCCAAATGGGTCGATGGGTCGATTGCTGCCGGTCAGACCCAGGAATATAAGCTTTTCGGTGATGGATTGGGTCTAACAGTCCTCCAACGCCCCAGCCAGTCTGACTAATCCGCTGCAACCTCTTCGCTTTGTACAATTTTTAAGCACGCTGAAATTACTGCCTGACATGGGCACTACCGGTTCTATGCTGTGTTTTTCTTTAAAGGAGTCGACGTCATGCCTGGTGATTATTCACTGCCGGATGTACTGGAAAGGCTGTACGAAAACCAGCAGGCCCTAGAGGCGGCCATTATGGAGTTGACACTGCTGGTTGAGGAGAAAGGAGCACGGGAAGGGGGAGGAAATTCCGTGGAGCACTGTGGACCATTAGTGAAAACACCGGCCATATCAAACAAGGCCTGGCTCGACTAAGAAGACTGGATATCGGTTAATGGATTGCGCACCACAGGCCTATCGACGGTCATAGCGAGGCAAACTCAGACGATGATTCTAGACGGCAATCAGAACTTAAGGCCGAAGCCAACGCTTTTCGTCCGAGCAAACGTGAAGTTTGGTGCCTCTCGGCCAACGCTGTATGCTAGGTCAAAGCTCAGCATGTCTGTGAGCCCAAAGCTCATTCCCGCCTTGCCAAGTCGGTAGTTACGCACGTCATCTTCCAGTGGAAGATTCCAATAAGAGCCCTCAAGATACGGTGTAACGTTTCGCGTGCCTAGGGCGTATGACAAGGCGTTCAGCTGAGCGTCGAGTCTTACTGTTGTGCGCAGGCGCACGATCGTATCTTTCTTCTCGGATGAGCCACCTACATCGAATGTTTTGCCAGTTTCCGCTCCGAACGAAATGATGGGAGCCACTTGTAGCCACGGTAGTCGAACGTAATTGCCAGCGGCATTAGCTTTATCCTTATCGGGGGGACCAGGCCAATATCGGCCAAGCCATCCGTATATTGGCGTCACCCCTACCTCAATTAGGCCTTTTTTCGTTCCAGTCTTACGTTCGGTTTCGTACTTTAGATTGGTGACCAGCTCTGTGCCTTCACCAAGCTTATTACCAGCAATAATGCGATATCCGCCAGCCCGGAACCTGAGTTGGTCGCCGTCCTTCTGGTCACCAGTCGAAGTGAGCTTGCCCTCCAGCGAGACGCGTGGCCAAAATCCGCCCCAGCTTTCAGATCCGTCGTAGATCAGTGCAAACTCTCCCTGATACGCATCGGTTCCAGAGCCCTCCCCCGTAGACTCGTTTGACAGGAAGGACAACGTTGCTGGCAGCGGGGCTGTAGCTTTTGACAATGTGTCGGAGCGTTGGAGCTTCAAACCTGACTTACTGACCCTTTGTACCCAACTATTTTCCATCTGAATATGTGCCTCTGCGCTCTTAGCCAGGACGATATCGTCCACATCCAGAGCAGTGATCTGCCACTTAACCTCAGAGCCTGTTTTAAGCTCAATTGCCGATGTGGCGAGGTTTTCTCGGGCGCAAACACTTGCAAAGCATGAACTCTCAATTTTGCTCCACGGCGGATCGTCGTCCGGAGTAACCTTAGTGCGAGCTTGGCCTGAAATGACGTAACGTTTGGCACTCGGCACTGGCTTCCAAACCAACGAGAAGCGCCCATCGACCAGATCCATGGCTCCGAGTTGAAGGACTTGGGGAGTTTTCAGTTCAAGACTTGAAACGTCGCGACCAGGTACTCTGTATTTCCACTTCCAGTCACCTGTTGGAAGAGCAGTCTTACTCACACGCAAACCCGTACTGCCTTCAGGTAAAGTGAGCTGGACAGGTTCCCTACCGTCATTGGGTTCGATGATGATGAGATAGAATTCTTTAGGGTTTTCCAAATCAGGTAACAGGAACATCCCGTCGCTGTACTGGCTTGTTGAGTCATTGGACGCGGGAATCGCTGCTAGACAAGGATATGACAACACAGCAACGATGGCAGCGTACCTGGCGGTGTGCTTCATACGAGGTCCTTCCCAACGAGAGTGGCAATATCACCGATTGACTTGAGCTTACTGTCGGCGAAGTCGTTGGGTCTGAGGGTCTTCATTGAGCACCCCTTTGCGCTTAACTTGCTACTAATACCTCCGTGGTATGTCTTGCGCTTGACCATCGAGTGGCCTAGACCGTGCGGTCCCAGCGATGTATCAAGAGTGACCCCTACATCGAGACCCTCCATTTGCTGGAAGAAATCTAGTACCAGATTCTGGACATACTCCATCCGATCCCTTGGTTGGACATTGCATCCCATCGCGTTTCTCCATTGGCCGCGGTGCCTGAAGCTAGAGTTAAGTCTGACTCAACCACAAAAGCAAAAAGATAGTCGCGCTATTGTTTGGTCCCCCCTCAAACGAGGTAAGTCAACAGACCAGCCTCCAAACCTCGGCAGGTTGCAGCGCGGAGTACGAATGGACACTTTGGGTCGAGGTGTTGAAAAAGTCGACCCGGCCTAGCTACCCATGCATTGAGCGGTAAAAATGCCTTTTTTTCACGCTGGCACGTCAAATCTGAGCCCTTGAACCTTCTGCGCAAAACACAGATGCGATTACCAAACGGGTTCGCCGGATGGATACTGCCTCAGAGCGTGAGGCGGTCATCAGCCAATACATCGTTTGTTAGACCGTTACCAGCGATGGAGCTTCTTGCTGATATCCGCCTGCGCCTCCGCCCAAGCCTTCTGCTCCGCCGTGAACTCTGGCTGAACATCGATTTGCTCAGACTCCAATACATGCAGATCGAGTGGACGGATGCCTCGCTGCGCGTGAAGGGACTTATAGTCGTCGAATACACGATCAATGTACCAGTGGACGCCAAAATAGAAGATCGGATCGGCAATGGCGGTCCAAGTGCTACTCATCGCCCCGCCAATAGCCCCGTGCCACTGGTTGTGGGGGTAAACGAGACAACATCCCAACTGGTTCGTGTTTTTAAAATCGGCGAGCTTTCTGGCGCCAGTAATAGGCTCACCTAGCTCCCCGGAGCCAACCCCTTCAATTGAGAAATAGCGCGGCAGCACGAACGCGGGATTGTCAGTTCGCCTAGTTAGGAGCTTCTCGGCGGTCACTCCACTTTCTTGTGCCGCCTGCAGGACGGCTTGCCGGATTTCCTCTGGGTAAACACTAGGGTCAGGCGTGTATCCGAGCTCCACAGGGATTGGCTTTTGTGAGTCCCACAGTTGTGGCAGGGTTAAATTCTGCGATTGATACCATGCGACAATGCTCTCGTGCATCATGTTCTGATGGGGCTCCGTCGCTGTAGCCTTGACCATCTCGTGATGCATCTGAAGAAAGTTCGACCCAAAGACGAGGTTTATCCCCCAGTTCCTGTCGGGCCGGGCTGGAGGGGGAGGCTCTCGGTTCTGCTGGTGCCAATCCCGGTGAACAATGTACATGTCGTGCCCGCCATGGTGGGAATGCTCCGACATGGCCGTGTGATATTGAGCAACGTGCTGCTGATGTACCGATGCCATTATGATCTCCTTTTACCGCGAACTTTGAGCTACGGTGCCTAGACAAACTTAGCTTGCGGATGTCCGAGTGCATGAAGGCGAAAACGGGGAAAGATCTATTTCTCCACGCGGACGCGTCCGTCAAAAAATATATCTGTCCCCATTTCCGCTAAAACAAGTAGTTTTTATTGATGCGATTAAAAGTGCGCATCAAAAATCGCTGTCTAACTCTTAACAAACTCGGATAACGCAACACCAGTCTTTAGAGAAAAAGCGATATCAGTACGCCGTTCGATTTCGTCAACATCATCGGTTTCGCCATCATGCAGCACTTGATCGGCACTAGCACAAAAATCTCTCGCCATATTCTCATCCCCAGTGCTCCTTACCAACACAGGTCGAAAATCCGTATTAGTTGACTCCCACGCAGACACCACACTTTTGACCGATCCAACCCGCACGCCGACATACAAAATAATTGCATCTCGAATCGAGCAACCACCATCTCGACATGCATGATAGAACATTCGATCAGCTGCGCGACGACTACCGATACCATTGCTAACGTCTACGCAGGCCTGATCATGGACAAGAGCGGCTCTTCGATAATCGCCAGTGAACGGAGATCCCACCAATGTCCATAGCGCGCGGGGAATGGATGCTCCGTCAGTTTTCATATTAATAGGCGCAGCCCAGCGTTTACCTTTTGGGTCGTCATACCAAAACTCACGAGTAAGCCTCATGTATCGGTCCGAAGCTTTAGGATCACTAATCCATACAAGTTGCGGATCTGCAGAAAATTTATCATCCATAACATACTCCATAAACTAAAGATCACCACACCCCCCACACTTTCCAATCTAGATCACACCTTTACAATAAGTTTGCAAATAAATATACTTTTTCAAAGTAGGAAACCTTCACTTTTAATCTAAGCACTTCCACCCAAACCCTCCCTCCCATCCATACAGAAAGTGCAAAATTTTCAGCCTTACCTTTGATCCCAATTAAAAAATAGCGCCTTGTCTTGAGGCCGATCCAATAGAGGTGGAGCTATGGATCGTCTCGACCAATAGCGGACTCTGGGACGAAAAAAAATGGGGGACAGAATTATTTTCTCGTCCTATCTCGCTGCCCCCCCTTCCATCACCCTTGAACTACCGCAGCAAGACTCGCCCGAGCCCCACAAGCCCAATCCTGATAAACTCCCCACCTCCCAGCCTCACCCATTCCAGAAACGCCAATGCCTCCAATCACCGCCACACCCGCCCCGCTCTCCCGTCGCTTCTCCGTCGCCCCGATGATGGATTGGACCGATCGTCACTGCCGCTTCTTCCTGCGCCTGCTCTCCAAGCACGCCCTCCTCTACACTGAAATGGTCACCACCGGCGCCCTCCTCAACGGCGACCACGACCGTTTCCTGCGTCACAACGAAGCCGAGCACCCGCTCGCCCTGCAGCTCGGCGGCAGTGTCCCGCTGGACTTGGCCGCCTGCGCCCGCATGGCCCAGGACCACGGCTACGACGAGGTAAACCTGAATGTCGGCTGCCCGAGTGATCGGGTGCAGAACAATATGATCGGTGCGTGCCTGATGGGGCATCCGCAGTTGGTGGCTGATTGTGTGAAGGCGATGCGTGATGCGGTGTCGATTCCGGTGACGGTGAAGCATCGGATCGGGATTAATGGGCGGGACAGTTACGAGGAGTTGTGTGATTTCGTCGGCACGGTTCGGGATGCCGGGTGCACGAGTTTTACGGTGCATGCACGGATTGCGATTCTGGAGGGGTTGTCGCCGAAGGAGAACCGCGACATTCCGCCTCTGCGCTATGACGTGGCGGCGCGGTTGAAGGCGGATTTTCCGGAGCTGGAGATTATTCTCAACGGCGGGATCAAGACGCTTGAGGCCTGTCACGAGCATTTGCAGACGTTCGACGGCGTGATGCTGGGCCGTGAGGCGTATCACAATCCTTATGTGATGGCTGAGGTGGATCAGCAGCTGTTCGGCAGCACGGCGCCGGTGATCAGCCGGGCCGAGGCGCTGGCGCAGTTGCGGCCTTATATTGCCGAGCATTTGCTGGCCGGCGGGGCGATGCATCACATCACTCGGCATGTGCTGGGCTTGGGCACCGGGTTTCCGGGGGCACGCAAGTTTCGGCAGTTGTTGTCGGTGGATATTCACAAGGCTAAAGAGCCTTTGGCGTTACTGGATCAGGCGGCAGAATTGTTGGAGGGACGTTGATCCTTCATTGCTCGTTCGTAGGCTTCGCGCACCGGTGATCGCGTTTTGTCTCGTTAGAAAATGGTAGCTTTGAAATCGTGGCCGTCGCTTGTTCGGCCCGAGTGCTCAAAGGTCTAATACGCAAACCGGCCAGGCCAAATCGGTAAGCATTGAGGACATGGCTCAGGCCTGCTCAGCACGCTAACCGTCACCTCCATTGAACCTGCCCCCCATTTCAGCATCGTATTTACCGAGACCGCGCCCCGCCTTTCAAACATCCGTTTTCAGGATGTTGCCGCTGGGGCCTTCGATACGCACATGCACCCTTGAGTGGCTGTCAGCGCTCGGGTAATGTCATTAGACCCATAGGACAGAGCACGCCCATGACTTCCAAGCTGGAACAACTCAAACAAATGACCACCGTGGTTGCCGACACTGGCGACTTCGAAGCAATCGCTCGCGTTAAACCCGTGGACGCCACCACCAACCCTTCCCTGCTGCTCAAAGCAGCGGCCATTCCCGGTTATGCCGAGTTGCTGAACGCTTGCGTCAGCGACTGCAAGGGCGATGTGGGCCTGGCCAGTGACCGTTTTGGTGTGGCGGTGGGGCAAGAGATTCTGAAGGTGATTCCTGGCCGTATTTCCACTGAAGTGGATGCGCGCCTGTCGTTCGACACTGACGCCGTATTGAAGCGTGCGCACCGTCTGATCGACCTGTACGAAAAGGCCGGTATTGGCCGTGACCGTGTACTGATCAAGATCGCTTCGACCTGGGAAGGCATCCGCGCTGCCGAGAAGCTGGAAAAGGAAGGCATCCAGACCAACCTGACCTTGCTGTTCTCTTTCGCTCAGGCGGCGGCGTGTGCTGACGCTGGGGTTTTCCTGATTTCGCCGTTCGTGGGCCGTATCTACGACTGGTACAAGAAGGCCACCGGCAACGACTACACCGGCGCGGATGATCCGGGCGTGCAGTCGGTGACGCGCATCTACAACTACTACAAGGCCAATGACTACAAAACCGTAGTGATGGGTGCGAGCTTCCGTAATCTGAATCAGATCGAGCAGTTGGCCGGTTGTGATCGGTTGACCATCAGCCCGGATCTGCTGGAGAAACTGGCGGCGGATACCGGCAAGCTGGAGCGCAAATTGGCGCCGGGGCATGCCGGTGAAGCGCGTCTGAGCTTGAATGAAGCGCAGTTCCGTTGGTTGTCCAACGAAGATGCGATGGCGACCGAGAAGCTGGCTGAGGGCATTCGTCAGTTTGCTCGGGACCAGGAGAAGCTTGAGGCGTTGTTGCAGGCCAAGCTGTGATTTGAGTTAGCTGGATGCAAAAAGGGCGAACCCATCAAGGTTCGCCCTTTTTTTGTGTTGAATTTGGGTGATGGAGCCTCTTCAGGGAATCAATGACGCTCCAGCGCGTTCACCAGGTCATGAAACGCCTCACGGTTGGAGTCGTTCAGGCCCATGAGGATTTTGTGTGCTTCGAGGACTTTGATCCGCACCACTTCTTCGGACTGGTCCTGGTCTGGCAGATCGGTCAGGCATTCAGGGCATGGGATCGGGCGGTCAACGATGTTGAACACTTGCTCGAAGCCCATGGACTGCAGCAGACGGGTGATGTCTTCGTGGGTGGTGACGACGGTCGGCAGCAAGCCGACTTTTTGCCGCGACAGGATCGACAGCTTGGCCAGCAGGCCAAGGGTGGTGCTGTCGATGCTGCGGGTTTCGGTCAGGTCGATCACGATGGCGTTGAAATTCAACGCAGTGAAGATCCGCTCAATAGTCGCATCCAACGCCGAACACAGGGTCAGGCGAACTTCACCGACGAACTTCAGGACGAAGGTGCCGTCCTGCTCGGCGAACTGGATTCTACCGGTACTCATTAAAGATTCCTGCTCAACACCAACAGGGCGATATCATCCGGCATCTCCCCTAGCGTGGCCAATCCAAAAACCTGGCGCAGACCATCCAGGCTGCCGCCCGCCGCTTTCACCCGTTGAGGCAAAGCAGCTTCTTTATCTTTGAGTGTGGGTTCTGGCAAAAGGTCCAGAATGCCATCAGACATCAGCGTCAGGCTGAATACCGGTGGCAGCTCCAGTACGTGGTCTTCGTAGGTGGCTTCGTTGAAGAGGCCCACCGGCAGACCGCGCCCTTCCAGGTAACGAACACTGTCTGGCGTGTACAACACAGGCAACGGCAGATGACCGCCGATGCTATAGGTCAACAAACCTGTCTCCTCGTCGATGACTCCACCGACCATTGTGACGTGTTTACCCAGCTTACAACTGATCAGGCCCCGGTTGATATGACCAAGGACTTCTGAAGGTTTGAATTCCGGCAATGTGCCGTTGCGCTTGGATTCGAACAACAAGCGCGTGGTCATGAACTTCAGCAGCACGGTAACGAAGGCTGAAGAGGCGCCATGACCGGAAACGTCTGCCAGGTAGAAGGCTACCCGACGGTCGTCGACCCGAAAGTAGTCGACGAAATCGCCCGACAGGTACAGCGACGGGATGATCTGGTGCGCAAACTGGAACTCGTCGATGGTCCAGGGGCTGACCGGCAGCATGTTCATCTGCACCTGGCGACCGGCGTTCTGGTCTTCCTGGAGCAAGTTCAGGCTGGCTTCGAGCTCGCGGTTGGCCTTTTCCAGCTTCTCGCGGTAGCGCTGGTTTTCCAGCAGCAGGCGCGCACGATCCAGGGCACGACGCACGGAGTGCTCGAGCACGGCGAGATCTTCGAGAGGCTTGATCAGGTAGTCCGCTGCGCCCAGGCGCAGGGCCTCGACGGCGTCGTTCATCACACCGGCGCCCGAAACCACGATTACCGGGGTTTGCGGCGACAGTTCGGTGACCTGGCGAATGAGTTCGAGTCCGCCCATCTGCGGCATGCGCAGATCGCAGATGACCAAGTCGGGCTTGTCTTGCTCGAATACCTGTAGACCCTGCTGGCCGTTACTGGCCTGCAGGACACTGAAACCACTGTCTTCCAAGTAGGCCGCGAGGCTCGCACGCACTACTTCGTCATCATCGATTATCAGCAGCGTGGCACTGGTTTTTGGCATGTGGGCAAACGGCGCCAGAATTAGGTTGGCGTAGCAGGCTGGGCATTTGGCCCTGCACACACTACTGGATTCGCTTTCTAGCCTCTCTGCTGCACCGTTTTCGAGCGTTTGCCCTACTCACTGTTCCACCAGAGGTGCCCTTCTAAGGCGCAGACGGTACTCCCATCCGCGAGGCGTTTCAAGCTCACGCCGATGGTCGCTTGACGTCTTTACTTGTCAAATCACCGAGAGTTATAAGAACAGGCAAAACCGTAACCCAAAGGAAGGATCGAGCCCATGAGCCAAACCGATCGGGACTACAGCGAAAAGCGCGATTTCATCCGCATGCGGGTTGATGCCGATGTGTCGCTGATTCATGAAGGCGATGAGGTGCAAGCCGTCTGCATCGACCTTTCCAGCAGTGGCATGCAGCTGGAGGCGCCCCGCTCATTCAAGGTAGGTGACCGGCTCAGCGTGCGGATCGATTCCGATCACGCAGCGCTCAAAGGCCTTGAGGCCGACACCGAGGTGGTGTGGGTGAAAGCACAGGACGGTGGCGGCCAGAAACTCGGGCTTACAATCCTGAAGATGAAATAGCCCTGATTTGACCCGCAAGCCAAATGAAAGAAGGCGGCCAATGGGCCGCCCTCTTCGCTTTACCGGTCGAGATTAAAAATCGTCTTCGACCTTACCGTCCTTGACTTTGAATTCGCGGTTTTGCAGGTATGCATTGCGAATAAAGGTGTATTTGTCGCCAGTGACCAGTTTCTCGGCCGACAACAGGCTGGCGCGAGTGTCGACGATGTTCAGGCCAAAGATCGAGTTACGCACTGGTACGTCGTTGATGTAGCGGTACGGACCGGTATAGCCGTCGACATACTTGGAAGGCGCATCACGCAAGGTGCTTGGGCCCAACAGCGGCAGCATCACGTACGGGCCGCTGCCCACGCCCCAGTAACCGAGGGTCTGGCCGAAGTCTTCGTCGTTGCGGTGCAGGCCCATTTTGGTGCCCACGTCGAAGAAGCCCAGCAGGCCGAAGGTGGTGTTGAAAATCAAACGCGCGGTGTCAACGCCAGCCGCTGCGGGCTTGGCCTGCAACACGTCGTTGGCGAGGTTGGTCACATCGCCAACGTTGCGGAACATATTGTGGATGCCGTCTTCCAGAAACTGCGGCGTGACGAACTGGTAGCCCTGAGCCAACGGCTTCAGTGCGTAGGTGTCGACAAAATCGTTGAATTTGTAGATCGGGCGGTTGATGCTTTCCCAAGGGTCTTCTTCCGTGGCAGCCTGAGCTGCGAACGGAACCAGCAACACGCTGGCACACATACAAAGCTGAGCGAGTCGATTGCTCCAGCGCATAGAGAAACTCCTTGGATTGTACTGACGCGGGCGCTCGGCCCAGCCGCAAAGGCCGCTAGTATATGACGGAAAACCCGGTTTAGGCAGCATCGTGCACGATGGTCTACGAACGACGCCTCCTGACGGCGAGCGATTCATATCCCTGTCACTCAATTGTCACCGCCCGTGAATAGCCTTGTCGCTATTTCAGGGACGTTTCCATGCCGCACGCCGAAGTCTTGCCCCTTGCTGCTCCGAATCTGACCGCCGTGCTGTTCGGCCTCAGTGGTTGCCTGGTGGATTTCGGTGCGCGCACGCGCCAGCACGGCGCCGTTTCTGCCGAGCACGCCGAGGTCACGCCCGGCGCCCTGGAGAGCCTGTCCAGCTTGCAGCGACAACGGATTCCCTGCGCCTGGCTTGATGAACTGCCCCCCGCCCTCAGCCATTCTCTGGCCGCGGCACTTCCGGCCTGGATCAAATCTTCGCAACACTCTGAAACAATCAATTCGTGGCCGGCGCCGAATGCCTGCTGGCAAGCCTTGATGGCGCTGAATGTCGAACGCCTGGACGGTTGCGTGCTGGTCAGCGGCGAGCCGCGACTGCTGCAATCGGGCCTGAACGCCGGGCTGTGGACCATTGGCCTGGCGTCCTGCGGCTCGCTCTGCGGGCTCGCGCCGAACGAATGGCAAGCCTTGAGCCAGAAGGAACGGGAACACTTGCGCGGCAAGGCGACGGTGCAGTTGTTCGGCCTGGGCGTGCATTCGGTGATCGATCATCTGGGCGAACTCGACACCTGCCTGGCCGATATCAGCCTGCGTCGGCTCAAAGGCGAAAAGCCCTGACTGAGATCATGCAGGTTGCGCGCGAGTGGATTAATCTAAAGGTCAGCCATAGACCTTTGGCGTGCTGCTGCGGTCTATGCCAGTGCCTATCGATAAAAGGAAGAACGCCATGCCCGCCCGCGAACTGCAAGAACAGCTCAATAAACTGCGCGAGCAATTGGAACAGAATCCGCCACTGACCGAAGCCGAGCGCGAAGACCTGCACGCGCTGATGCAACAGATCCAGCTGGAGATTGAGCTGGAAACCAAAACCCAAGACTCCAGCCTCTCAGACAACGTAAACCTGGCCGTCGAGCGCTTCGAACTCGAACATCCCACGCTGGCCGGCACCTTGCGCAACATTGTGCAGGCTTTGGGCAACATGGGGATCTGAACCCTTCAGATGCAAAAAAGCCCCGTTATCGATAGCGGGGCTTTTTCATATCCGGGATTTGCAAATGCAATCCCGCACTGGTTCTTTATTGTCGGACCAGCCGATGGTTCGGCAGTTGCACCTCTTCGGTACTGCGATACGGGTTGATATCCAGCCCACCACGACGCACATACCGCGCGTACACCGTCAATTTCTCCGGCTTCAGCAGCCGCTGCAGGTCGAGGAAAATCCGCTCCACGCACTGCTCATGGAAGTCCGAGTGCTGGCGGAAGCTCACGATGTATTCCAGCAAACTCGCGTGATCCAGCGCCGCGCCGCGATACTCCACCACCACGCTGCCCCAGTCCGGCTGACTGGTGACCGGGCAGTTGGATTTGAGCAAATGGCTGTGCACGCTCTCTTCAACAATGCGCGACTCATCGCAACGCAGCAGTTCTGGACGCGGATGCTCATAGTTGCTGACGCTGATGTCCAGGTCATCGATGCACACGCCCGGCAACGCCACAACGCCTTCCGCCTCTACCTCTTTCAGGCTGCGAACCCGCACGCCCACCGGTTTGCCGGCCGCGGCCGAGAGGTCTTTCACCAGCGTCGCTTCAAGGCTCGCGGTGTCGGCAAATGGCGTCTGGTTCAGCGAGTTGAGGTACAGCTTGAACGACTTCGACTCGATGATGTTCGGCGAGTCCGCCGGGATGCTGAATTCGCCGATCGCCACCACAGGCTTGCCAGACGGCAACAGCCACGACAGCTCGAAGCAGTTCCAGAAATCCACGCCCTTGTACGGCAGGGTTTGCGCGGTCAGGCCCAGCTCGGCCCATTTCGCGGTGCGCGGGATCGGGAACAGCAAGGACGGCGTGTAGGTGGCGATGTATTCGCTGGATTTGCCCAGCGGCGAATGTTCGGCTGCGGGATGCATGGCGGAAACCTGACTGAAGAATCAGCAGATTCTACCAGTCTTTGCTCCCGCCTTTGAGTGCTTACTGACTGACTGTCAGTTTGCCGACCATGCCAGCCTGATAATGGCCGGGGATGTTGCAGGCAAATTCCAGGTTAGTGGCCTTGGTGAAGGTCCAGGTCAGCTCGGCGGTTTTACCCGGTTCAACCAACACACTATTGGGGTCATCATGCTTCATGCCGTGATCCATGGCGCCATGATCCATTCCGGCCATGGAACTGTGGTCCATGGCCTTCATGCCTGTAGGCATCAGCATGCCGCTTTGCTGCATCTGGAGCATTTCCTGCTGATGCCTGGCATGCATCTGTGCATCGCCGAGGTTGAATTCATGCAGCAACTGGCCTTTATTCACCAGTACGAGACGCACGGTTTCCCCGGCCTTGATATCGATGGTCTTGGGGCTGAAGGTCATATCGCCCATTACCACTTCGACGCTGCGGGTAGCCTGGGCGGCCGAGGCCGGCTGACCGAAATCGTAGGTCTGCGCCGGTGAGGCTTCCAGCCCCAGGCTCAGGGTCAGCAAACAAGCGGCCAGTACCAGACGCTTTTGCAAAAACATAGTCGCACTCCAATAAGATGAGGTTCAGCTTGTGGGAAACTCTACCCCGCCGGCTCTGCCAGCCACCTGACAGGCAGATTACAACTTTGTCAGGTTGGCCTGTTTCCTCGCCGCCCACGGTATAACGCACCTGTTCAAACTGCCCGAGTCGCCCATGAAACTGCTGATCGTCGAAGACCAACCGAAAACCGGCCATTACCTGCGCCAGGGCCTGACCGAGGCCGGCTTCAACACCGAACTGGTGGCCGATGGCAGCACTGGCCAGCAACTGGCCTTGAGCGGCGATTACGCCTTGTTGATTCTCGATGTGATGCTGCCTGGACGCGATGGCTGGCAGATTCTGCAAGCGGTGCGCAGTGCAGGCCTGGACACGCCGGTACTGTTTCTGACCGCCCGAGACGCAGTGGAGGACCGAGTCCACGGTCTGGAATTGGGCGCCGACGACTACCTGGTCAAACCTTTCGCCTTCTCCGAACTGCTGGCCCGGGTTCGCAGCCTGCTGCGTCGCGGCAGCGCCACACCACAGGAAACCTGCCTGCAACTGGCCGACTTGCGCCTGGACTTGATCCGCCGCCGGGTCGAGCGCAACGGTCAGCGCATCGACCTGACCGCCAAGGAATTCGCCCTGCTGGAAATGCTCCTGCGGCGCCAGGGCGAAGTGCTGCCCAAGTCGCTGATCGCGTCCCAGGTATGGGACATGAATTTCGACAGCGACACCAACGTCATCGAAGTGGCGATCCGCCGGTTACGCCTGAAGATCGACGACGATTTCCCGAACAAGTTGATCCACACCGTGCGCGGCATGGGTTACGTCCTTGAAGAGCGCCCCGCCTGATGCGCCGACTTTCATTAAGCAGCCGTCTGGCCCTGCTGTTTGCCGCCTGCACTGCGGTGGTGTCGTTGTTCGCCGGGGTGTTGTTCAGCCGCGCCAGCGAGGCGCACTTTGTTGAGCTGGACCAGCAGTTGCTGGACGGTAAACTGATTGGTTTACGCCGGGCGCTGGATGACATTAAGTCCAGCGAAACCGAAGCCAGGCTGGCTGATGAATTGAGCCGACAAGCCGATCTTTCGCTGCGCATCATTAGCAGTGACGGCCAACGCATATACGACAGCTCGGCCCGTTTACCCAAAGATTTACCGCGCAAACCGGGCCTGTCGACGGTAAGTGATGACGGCACCGACTACCGCGTCCTGAATGCGCCGTTATTCCTCGACAAACCCGACTCACCGCAACTGACCTTGCTGCTGGACATCACCCATCACCAGCACTTTCTGCAGCGCATGCAACACCTGATCTGGCTGACGGTCGGCCTCTCGGCCCTGGCCACTGCCCTGCTCGGTGCCTGGGCGGCGCGCAGTGGTTTGCGTCCGTTGCTGCGCATGAGTGCGGTCGCCAGCGGTGTGTCGGCGCAATCGCTCAACGCCCGCCTGCCGGAAGCAGACATGCCGCCGGAACTCGCGGAAATGGCCCACAGCTTCAACGCCATGCTCGGACGCCTCGATGACTCTTTTCAGCGGCTCTCGGCCTTCTCCGCCGACATCGCCCATGAACTGCGCACACCGCTGTCGAACCTGCTGACCCACACCCAAGTCACCCTCACCCGCCCTCGCCCCATTGAGGATTACCGCGAGGCGCTGCACAGCAACCTCGAAGAACTGCAATGGATGGCGCAACTGGTCAACGACATGCTGTACCTGGCCAAGGCTGACCACGGCTTGCTGATGCCCAAGCGCGAACCGCTGGACCTGGCGGAAGAAGCGGATGTGCTGCTGGAGTTTTTCGCGCCGCTGGCCGAAGACGCCCGGGTGAAGCTGAGTCGTGACGGCCGCGCGAGCCTGCAGGGCGATCGCAGCATGCTGCGCAGGGCACTGTCCAACCTACTGGACAATGCGTTGCGGTTTACCCCGGCCGGTGGTGAGGTGCGGGTAAAGATTGTCGAGCAACCGGCAGGCTTGAGCCTGACCGTTGAAAACAGTGGTGAAGGGATTTCTGAGGACCTGTTGCCGCGTTTGTTTGACCGTTTCTACCGGGCAGACCCCGCGCGCCGTGAAGGCAGCAGTGAGCATGCGGGATTGGGATTGGCGATCACCCAGTCGATCATCCGCGCCCATGGCGGGCAGATTCGTTGCGAATCGGCTCAGGGGTGGACGCGGTTTGTGATTGAGATGCCACGAACCTGATCGTTCCCACGCTCTGCGTGGGAATGCAGCCAGTGACGCTCTGCGTCACATCAGGAGTCAAACGCAGAGCGTCCGTTGAGGCATTCCCACGCGGAGCGTGGGAACGATCATTGGGGACTCACGAATACCGCAACGCGGTAGCCGGCTCGACTTTCGCCGCCCGCCACGCCGGATATACCGTCGCCAGAAAGCTCATGATGAAACCGGCGGAGCAGATCAACAGCACATCCGCGCCCTGCAATTCGGACGGCAAGTTGCTGACGAAGTACACATCGGAACTGAAGATGTGCTGCCCGCTGACCCGCTCCATCCAGCCCACCAGTTCACTGACGTTCAACGCCGCGATCACGCCCAGCACACCGCCGATCAAGGTGCCGACAATCCCGATCACCGTGCCCTGCACCATGAAGATCGCCATGATCTGTCGAGGTGTGGCGCCGATGGTACGCAGGATCGCGATGTCCGCGCCCTTGTCGTTCACCACCATGATCAGCGTGGCGATGATGTTGAACGCCGCCACCGCGACGATCATCAGCAACAGCAGGCCGATCATGGTTTTTTCCATTTTCATCGCGCTGAACAGACTGCCCTGGGTGTGGGTCCAGTCGTCAGCCTTGTAGGCGGCGCCCAGGCCGGTCGCGATGTCGCTCGATACTTGCGGCGCGGCGTACAGATCCTTCACCGCCAGGCGCACGCTCTGCACCTGATTCGGCTGCCAGTGCTGCATTTGCGCGGCATCGGCCATGTGGATCAGCGCCATCGAACCGTCCAGCTCGGCGCCGACCTTGAACACGCCCACCACGTTCAGCCGCTGCATGCGCGGGGTGATGCCGCCCGGTGCAGTGCTGATTTCCGGCACGATCAGGGTGATCTTGTCGCCGACGTTCAAGCGAAAGCGCCGCGCAGTGATCTCGCCGATCACCACGCCGAACTCGCCCGGTTTCAAGGCATCAAGACGCCCCTGAACAATGTGTTTGGCAACGATCGACACCTTGCTTTCCAGCGCCGGGTCGACCCCGCTGATCTGGATCGGCTGCATGGTGCCCTTGTAGGACAGCATGCCTTCCATCTCGGTGAACGGCACGGCGGCGGTGACTTCAGGATTCTTCATCGCCGCGGCGGCCACCGGCTGCCAATCGTCGATAGGGTTCACGCCGACGATGGTCGCGTGGGGCACCATGCCGAGGATGCGCGAACTCATTTCGCGCTGGAAGCCGTTCATCACCGACAGCACCACGATCATCGCCAGCACGCCCAGGGCGAGGCCGATCATCGAGGTCATCGAGATGAAGGAAACAAAGCGATTGCGGCGCTTGGCGCGGGTATAGCGCGTGCCGATAAAGATCGATAACGGTCTGAACATTCGCTGGGGCACCATATAAAAATAAAAGACCCGACGCACTGTTCAGTGCGCCGGGTTTCAGCCAATCAGATGGTGGTCAGGTAACCTTCCTGCAAATGCAGGACGCGATCCATCTGGCGAGCCAGGTTCATGTCGTGTGTCACCACCAGGAACGCCGTGCGCATCGAGGTGCTGAGTTCCAGCATCAAATCCTGAATGCCCTGGGCGGTGTGGGAGTCGAGGTTGCCGGTCGGTTCGTCGAGCATCACCAGGCCTGGCTTGTTCACCAGGGCGCGGGCGATGGCCACACGCTGGCGTTCGCCACCGGACAATTCCGCCGGCTTGTGCTCCAGGCGATGCCCAAGCCCTACCCGCTCCAGCAACGCCGTCGCGCGCTGACGTGCCTCCGGGATCGCGGTTTTGCCGATCAGCAGCGGCATGCAGACGTTTTCCAGCGCGGTGAACTCAGGCAGCAAGTGGTGGAACTGGTAAACGAAACCCAGCGACCGGTTGCGCAACAGGCCACGGGCCTTTTCGTTCAGTGCCGAGAGTTCTTCACCGGCCAGCCAGACGCTGCCCTTGGTCGGCGTATCGAGGCCGCCCAGCAGGTTGAGCAAAGTACTTTTGCCCGAACCCGATGTACCGACGATCGCCACGCGCTCACCCGGATGCAGTTCCAGCTGCAGACCGGCCAGAACCTCTACCGATTCCGGGCCTTCCACGTAGGATTTGCCCAGGTTGCGGCAGCTCAAGATTGCTTTATCACTCATGCCCGACTCACTCATAACGTAGCGCCTCCGCAGGCTGGGTGCGCGCGGCACGCCAGGCTGGATACAGGGTGGCGAGGAAACTCAGGACCAACGCGGCGGCGCAGACCATCAACACGTCCTGGCTCTGCACTTGCGACGGCAGGTAATCGATGAAATACACGTCGGCGTTCAAGAACTTGTGGCCGATCAGGCCTTCGAGGGCCGAGATCGCCGCGCTGACGTTCAGTGCGGCGAAGATCCCGACCACGGCACCGATCAGCGTACCGACCACACCAATGACCGTGCCCTGGACCATGAACGTCGCCATGATCGAGCCCGGCGTGGCGCCCAGGGTGCGCAGAATCGCGATGTCGCCCTTCTTGTCGTTCACCACCATCACCAGCGTGGAAATGATGTTGAACGCAGCAACGGCGACGATCAGCAGCAACAGCAGGCCGATCATGGCTTTTTCCATGCGGATCGCCTGATACAGATTGCCGTGGGTCCGGGTCCAGTCGCGGGCGTAGTAACGGTCTTCGCCGAGCTGCTGGGCGATGGTCCACGCGGTGCGCGGCGCCTGGAACAGGTCGTCGAACTTCAGTCGCAGACCCTGGACCTGATCCGGTTGCCAGCGATGCAGCCTGGCCAAGTCCTGCAGATTGGTCAGGCCCAGATAGCCGTCCAGCTCACCGGCGCCGACATGGAAGATGCCGACTACGGTAAAGCGTTTCATGCGCGGGAACATCCCGGCCGGGGTCACGGTGACTTCCGGCGCGACAAACGTCAGCTTGTCGCCAACCGCCGCGCCGAGCTTGGCTGCCGCCTTGTCGCCAATGACGATGCCGAAACTGCCGGGCGCCAGGTCGTCGAGTTTGCCCTGCTGCATGAAGTTATCAATGATCGACACCTGCCGTTCCTGCACAGGGTCGATGGCATTGAGCAGCACTTTGGAGACCTTGCCGTTGTTGGTCAGCAGGCCCTGCATCTGGACGAAGGGCGCAACCGCCGCCACCTGCGGGTTCTGCTTGACCTTGGCGGCCAGGCTTTGCCAGTCGCTGATCGGCTCGCCGGACTCGATGGTCGCGTGGGGCACCATGCCCAGCACACGGGTGCGCATCTCATGATCGAAGCCGTTCATGACCGATAACACAACGATCATCACGACCACGCCGAGGGCGAGTCCGATCATCGAGGTCAGGGAAATGAATGACACAAAATGATTGCGACGTTTTGCACGGGTATAACGCGTGCCGATAAATACGAAGAGAGGTCTGAACATGTCGGGGCTTGTTCGGAGGGAAAAGGAACGTCCTTGTGGCGGGGGTCGATAACCAGCTTTACACTCAGACCACCGCCGCTACCATGGGTTCGCCATGTCGACATTAGATGAAGAAGATCGCCGCGAATACTACCGTATCGAGGACACGATCGCACTGGAAATTCGGCCCCTGTCTGCTCCCGAAGCAGCAGGCCAGGAAGTGTTGCAGGATGCTTCCCCGCTATTCAACCTGCTCAGCGAACTGCACCTGAGCGAATTCGAGTCGCAACACCTGTTGCGCCAGATCAGCGAACGCGACCGGACCATCGCCGCGTTCCTGAAATCACAGAACAAACGCATCGATCTGCTGAGCCAGGTGGTCGCCCTGACCGTACTCGGACAGATCGGCGAGCCGCAGCCGGTGATCATCTCCGAAGGCGGCATCGACTTTCAGCATCCGACGCCCATTGCCGTCAGCGCGCACCTGTCGGTCAAGCTAGTGCTGATGCCACAAGCCCTCGGCCTGTTGCTGCGGGCCCGCGTCACCCATTGCGACCGCAAGGGCGACGGCTACGACGTCGGCACCGAGTTCGAATACCTGTCCGATGCCCAGCGACAACTGCTGGCCCGCTACATCTTGCAGCGACAGGCACAAGAACGACGCCTGGCGCGCGAACAAAACGAAATCGGCCATTAATTAAGGAAGAACCGTGACTCTCATCTACGGCCATCGCGGCGCCAAAGGCGAAGCACCGGAAAACACCCTGACCAGCTTTCAGCAATGCCTCAAGCACGGCGTGCGCCGCTGCGAACTGGACCTGCACCTGTCCATGGACGGCGAGTTGATGGTGATCCACGACCCGACCCTCAAACGCACCACCGACCGCCGCGGCAAAGTGGTCGAACACACGGCTGCGGAGCTGGTGACCTACGACGCGCGCAAGGGCGGTCCGGGCTGGATCAAACCCTGCCCGATCCCGACGCTGGAACAATTGTTCGAGCAATGCGATTTCGAGCACTGGCAGCTGGAAGTCAAAAGTGCTTCACGCACCCGTGCCGCAACCACCGTGCTGGCGATTCGCGAAATGGCCCAGCGTTTCGGCATGCGGGACAAGGTCACGATTACGTCGAGTTCACGCGAAGTATTGAAAGCCGCGCTGGACCTGGTGCCGGACGTGTCTCGCGGACTGGTGGCCGAGTACGCCTGGCTCGACCCGTTGAAGGTCGCGCAAAACTATGGCTGTGAGATGCTGGCGCTGAACTGGACCCTGTGTACGCCGGAACGCCTGCAGAAGGCGCAGCGTCAGGGGCTGCATGTGTCGGTGTGGACAGTCAACGAGCCCGCGCTGATGCGCAGGCTCGCCGACTTCGGCGTTGACAGCCTGATTACAGACTTTCCCGGTTTGGCCACCGCCACGCTCGAGAATTGCTGAAATCGGTCTCCCCGGCCGGCTCAGGCCACCGGCCGGAGCCGCTCAAAAAAGCCGGTTGAGGCCATCGTACGCCGCTACCCGATAGGCTTCGGCCATGGTCGGGTAGTTGAACGTCGTGTTGACGAAGTACTTCAGGGTGTTCAGTTCACCCGGCTGGTTCATGATCGCCTGACCGATGTGCACGATCTCCGACGCCTGATAACCGAAACAGTGAACGCCCAACACTTCCAGCGTCTCGCGGTGGAACAGGATCTTCAGCATGCCCTGAGGCTCGCCGGCGATCTGCGCACGCGCCATGCTCTTGAAGAATGCCTTGCCCACTTCGTACGGCACCTTGGCCTGAGTCAGCTCCTGCTCGTTCTTGCCGATCGAGCTGATCTCCGGAATGGTGTAGATGCCGGTCGGCACGTCGTTGACGAAGCGCCAGCTGTTGTTATCGACGATGCTGCCAGCGGCCGAACGACCCTGGTCGTGGGCGGCACTGGCCAGGCTCGGCCAGCCGATCACGTCGCCGGCGCCATAGATGTTCGGCACGCAGGTGCGATATGCCTCGTCCACTTCGATCTGGCCACGGCTGTTGACCTTCACGCCGATGTTTTCCAGACCCAGCTGATCGGTGTTACCGGTACGGCCGTTGCACCAGAGCAAGGCGTCGGCCTTGATCTTCTTGCCGGACTTGAGGTGCAGGATCACGCCGTTGTCCACGCCTTCGACGCGGTCGTAGTCTTCGTTGTGGCGAACCGTGATGTTGTTGTTGCTGAAGTGGTAGCTCAGCGCCTGGGAAATTTCCGAGTCGAGGAAGCTCAGCAACTGACCACGGTTGTCCACCAGTTCAACCAATACACCCAGACCACTGAAGATCGACGCGTATTCGCAACCGATCACGCCGGCGCCGTAAACAATGAGTTTGCGCGGGGTGTGGCCGAGGCTGAGGATGGTGTCGCTATCGTAGATACGCGGGTGATGGAAATCGATGTCCGCCGGGCGATAAGGACGCGAGCCGGTGGCGATGATGATGTGCTTGGCCACCAGTTTTTCAACTACGCCGTTGGCGCAGACGACTTCGATGGTTTGCTCGTCGGCGAAGCTGCCGGTGCCGAAGAACACGTCGACGCGGTTACGAGCGTAGTAGCCGGTGCGCGAGGCGACTTGTTTGGAGATGACTTTTTCAGCGCTTTTCAACACGTCCGGGAACGAGAACCAGCGCGGCTCACCAATGGCCCGGAACATCGGGTTGGTGTTGAACTGCATGATCTGCCGGACCGAGTGACGCAAGGCCTTGGACGGGATGGTGCCCAGGTGGGTGCAGTTGCCGCCGACCTGGCGACGGCTATCGACCATCGCCACCTTGCGCCCTGCCTTGGCGGCGTTCATTGCCGCGCCTTCTCCTGCTGGGCCGGAACCCAACACCACCACATCGTAGTTGTAGACAGCCATGCGTACTCCTCAGAACAGGCCGCGGCACCCTCGGCGCCTGCGGCTAAATCACGCCGATCGGCGGCGTGAAGGAACAATTTGGGGCCAGTGCAGAACCCGGACACAGTCTATAGAAGCGTCAACGCCGCGCACATTAACCCTTGGTCGCGTCGTAGGCTAGTTTTGCCTGCACTACATCGCCATCGAAAAATGCTTTTGCTGCCGCAATCACTCGGTTTTCTCACCCGCGAGGCGCTCAAAAGCCTGATTGGTGCGTGTGACGAAACCTGTATCGGCACGAATCACAAAGAATGCAGCAATGTCATGCGTCTGGGCATAGTCCCAACCCCGTTCAGGGCCAAGAATCAGCAACAGCGTCGATAAGCCATCAGCCATCAACGCTGAAGGATGAATTACCGTGACTGACGCCAGAGTGTGTAGGACCGGTGTTCCGGTGCGGGCATCGAAGGTGTGGGAATAGCGCCGCCCACCCTGTTCGAAATAGTTACGGTAGTCACCGGAGGTGGACACGCCGTAGCCGTCGACGGCGATGATGCGCTCGGCCACTTGCTGATCATCACGGGGTTCTTCCAGGGCGATGCGCCACGGTGAGCCGTCGAGTTTTTTGCCGACGGCCTTGAGTTCACCGGTGGCTTCAGCGAGGTAGTCGTGGATGCCCAGCGCTTCGAGTCTGGCGGCAATCGTGTCGACCGCGTAACCGGCAGCGATGCTGTTGAAGTCGACTTCGACCGCGGCATCCTTGCACAACTGGTCGCCGTCGATGCGCAAGTGGCCATGACCGACGCGCTGCCGCACCTCGGCCAACGCTTCGGCACTCGGAACTTTTTCCTCACGCGCCTGCGGGCCAAATCCCCAGAGGTTGAGCAGCGGCTCCACCGTCAGGTCGTAGGAGCCTTCGCTTTGGGATGACAACTGTTCGCCCACACGGATCAATTCAAGGATCGGCGTGGGCATTTTCTGACAGTGATTGGCGGGCAAATTATTGAAGCGCTCGATGTCCGAGTCGCTGCGATAGGTCGAGAACTGTCGATCCACTTCGGCGAGGATATTTTCCACTTCGGCCTGCACCGCTTTCGGCCCGGGCGTGGAGGCATGTCTTACGTATTGAATGGAATAACGACTGCCCATGGTCGGGCCGTCGAAGCGTTCCAGGCTGTCGCCGTTGCCACAACCGGATAAAACGCCGGCCAGCACCACAAGTCCGCCCCACCGTCCAGTTAACAAATCTTCATCTCCCCTCAAAACCGCGCCCGCCATTATGGGCTTCAGCGCGCATTGGGGCGAGCCTGCTCGCGATAGCGGTGACCGGTTTTACGATTGCTGCGCAATCGAACGGGAGCAAGCTCCCTCGCCACAAAGGCTCGCTCCACAGGTGCAGCGCTTTCAACAAGATTGACCAGAGTGAGTATCTACAAATGTCTTCCAGCACGAGCAAAGGCAAAGCGATTTTTCGCGTTGTCAGCGGTAACTTTCTCGAAATGTTCGACTTCATGGTCTACGGCTTTTACGCCACGGCCATTGCCAAAACCTTCTTTCCCGCCGATAGCGCGTTTGCTTCCCTGATGCTGTCTCTGGCCACTTTCGGGGCCGGTTTCCTGATGCGTCCGCTGGGGGCGATTTTCCTCGGCGCCTACATCGACCGCCACGGCCGCCGCAAAGGCCTGATCATCACACTGGCGTTGATGGCCGCCGGCACGGTGTTGATTGCCTGCGTGCCGGGTTACGCCACGCTGGGCGTCGCGGCGCCGCTGATCGTATTGTTCGGTCGTCTGTTGCAAGGCTTCTCGGCGGGCGTGGAACTGGGCGGTGTGTCGGTGTACCTCGCCGAAATCTCCACACCGGGCCGCAAAGGCTTCTTCGTCAGTTGGCAGTCCGCCAGCCAGCAAGCCGCGGTGGTATTCGCCGGCCTGCTTGGCGTGGGTTTGAACCACTGGCTGAGTCCCGAAGAAATGGGTGATTGGGGCTGGCGCGTGCCATTCCTGATCGGCTGCATGATCGTGCCGGTGATCTTCGTGATTCGCCGTTCGCTGGAGGAAACCCCGGAATTCCAGGCGCGTAAACATCGCCCTACCCTGCGAGACATCGTCCGCTCGATCGGTCAGAACTTTGGCATCGTCCTCGCTGGCATGGCGCTGGTGGTGATGACCACGGTGTCGTTCTACCTGATCACCGCCTACACCCCGACCTTCGGCAAAGCCGAGCTGCATCTGTCGGATCTGGATGCGTTGCTGGTGACGGTGTGCATCGGCCTGTCGAACTTCTTCTGGCTGCCGGTGATGGGCGCGCTTTCCGACAAGATCGGACGCAAACCCCTGCTGCTGGGCGCGACGATTCTGGCAATCCTCACGGCTTATCCGGCGCTGTCGTGGCTGGTGGCGAACCCCAGCTTCAGCCACTTGCTGATTGTCGAGTTGTGGCTGTCGTTCCTGTATGGCTCGTACAACGGCGCCATGGTGGTGGCCCTGACCGAGATCATGCCGGTGGAAGTGCGTACGACCGGTTTCTCCCTGGCCTACAGCCTGGCGACCGCAACGTTCGGTGGTTTCACCCCGGCGGCCTGTACGTACCTGATCCATGTGCTAGACAACAAGGCAGCACCGGGAATCTGGCTCAGTGGTGCGGCGGTGTTGGGGTTGATCGCGACACTGGTGTTGTTCCGTGGCAATCGGCACGCGTTGCGCACGGCGCAAGCAGCGGTCGTCAGCGGCGCTCAGTAACAGGAACGCAGAGAGGCCGTCACACGGCACGCAGCCAAGGCGGCCCCTCTGCGAATCTGGTCTCCAGCCATGTCTTGAATGCCATGAGCGTTGCCGGCGTGAAGGCGGCGGATGCTCGCACCAGATAAATCCCGCCCTGGGCATCCAGATCCCACTCCGGCAGAACGCGCACCAACTGACCGTTGGCGATCTCCCGGCTCATCAGCCACTCGCCGGCGCCCAGGATACCGACGCCGGCCTTGGCCGCGGCGAGCAACGCTTCGCCGTCGTTCGAGGTCAAGGTTCCCCGTGTGATGACCTTCTCGTGCCGATCGCCCTTCGACAAGCGCCACTCAGGGAACGCCGCCAGACCGGTAAAGCCCAGGCAGTTGTGATCAGTCAGTTGTTTCGGGCTGGTCGGTAAACCGTGCTGTTCTATATAAGCAGGTGAAGCGCAGAGGATGCGGCGATGATCGCTTAGCTTCTTCGCCACCAGGCGGTTGTCATTCAATTCGCCGATACGAATCGCCGCGTCGAAACCTTCAGCAATGATGTCGACGACCCGATCGCTGTAATCCACCTCGACGGAAACCAGCGGATGAGCTGCCAGAAATTCCGGCAACATCGGCGCCAGCCACAGGCGCCCCATCGCCGCGGGAAAAGCCAGGCGCAAAACGCCGCGCACCTGCGCGGCGCCCAGTGAGGCTTCCTGTTCGGCCTCGATGATCAACCCCGTGGCATTGCGCAAGCGTTCGACGAGGCGGTTGCCGGCATCGGTCAACCGCACCTGTCGTGTCGTGCGCTCCATCAGCCGCACGCCCAAGCGTTTTTCCATGGCCGCCAGCCGCTTTGAAATCACTGTCGGATGACGTTGCAACAGGCGCCCGGCGGCCACGAATGAATGTGCCGAGGCAACCGCAAGCAGCGCGGCAATTTCATCGATGTGGCGGCTGTCCAGTGGGTTCACGAAACACTCTTCTTTCAGATAGCAGCGATCAGGGTTTGAGGACAATCGCTCCGCGAGATTGGCCACCTTGCAGATCGGCATGGGCCTTGGCCACATCGGCCAATGCATAACGGCCCCAGATGCCGGGCTTGATTATGCCCGCCTCGACCGCGGCCAGTACATCATTGGCCCGTTGCCGGTATTCAGTGATATCCGCGGTGTGCGCACCCAGTGAAGGACGGGTCAGGAACAACGAACCCTTGGCATTGAGCGTGGCCAGTTCGACCGCCGTCGGCGCCCCGGAGGATGCGCCGAAAGACACCATCAGCCCACGCGGTCGCAGGCAGTCGAGCGACGCTTCGAACGACACGCGCCCGATGGGATCGTAGACCACATCGGCTTTCTTGCCGTCGGTGATCTTCGCGACATCCGCAGCCAGTGTCCGGGCGTTGAACACCAGCACCGCATCGCAGCCCAGCGCCTTGGCCGTCTCGACACTCTCGGCCCGGGACACAATGCCGATGACAAAAGCCCCCAGGTGTTTGGCCCACCTCGCCATGATCTGCCCGAGGCCGCCCGCTACGCCATACAGAACCACGATGGTGCCGGGGCCGACCGGATAAGTCGTCTTGAGCAGGTACTGCGCGGTAATGCCTTTGAACAACACAGCGGCGACCTCTTCAGCGGTCAACGCGTCGGGAATCGGCACCAACCGCTCAGCCGGATACAGCCGCGCGCTGGCGTAAGCGCCAACAGGCCCCGTGGCGTACGCCACCCGGTCACCCACCTTGACGTTGCTCACCCCCGCGCCGATGGCGGCAATCCGGCCCGCCCCTTCAAGGCCCAGCCCCGACGGCAATGACAGCGGTACGGCGCCGTTGCGCTGGGTCACATCAAGAAAGTTGACGCCAATCGCCTCTTGCTCCAGCCAGACTTCACCCGGCCCCGGTTCACGCGCCGTCACTTGCTCGATGTTCATCACCTCTGGTGCGCCGGTGCGTGCGATACGAACGACAGAAACCATTGCCTGACTCCTTCACTTCAGCGCAGCCCGTCTGCGCGATGTGCAGGGAGTATCGGCATTCGATTTATAGCGAACAATATAGCCTTATTGCAGTTCATTACTGCACACAGTGCAGCATTCCGAAACCCTCGGCAACAGGGCCACAGCAAGGGCCAGGATGATCAGTGCCACGGCGACGGCAAACGTTATCCGCATGCCGCTGGCAACGGCTGCGGGAGACGCGCAGGTGATGCCTGTCGTCGCCGAGGCAAGCGCAAACACAGCGCCCATCACCGAGGCCCCGGTAATCAAGCCGAGATTGCGCGACAGGCTGAGCATGCCGGAAATCACGCCGCGCTGGTCCGGGCGGATGTCGGTCATGATCGCGGTGTTATTGGCCGCCTGAAACAATGCGTAGCTGGCCGTGATCACCGCGATGGGCGCGAGGTAACCGAGGAGGCCGAACTCCGCAGGCATCATCGATAAAGCAGCCGCGCCGAGCGCCATTGCCGCGAGCCCGACAAGGGTCATGCGCCGAGTGCCAAAACGGTCCACCAGGCGACCGGCCGGCACGCCGGTCAAAGCAGCCACCAACGGGCCGACCGACAAGGCGAAACCGACAAGTGCGGTGCCTAGGCCAAGCGCACCCGAGAGATAAAACGGCCCGACCACCAGCGTCGCCATCATCACCGTTGAAACGAGCGCGCTCATGGCCAGGCTGGCGCTCAATCCCGGTTGGCGGAACAGCGCTAATTTGATCAATGGCGATGCAACCGTGGCCTCAACGAAGATGAAAAGCCCGGCGCCGAAAACAGCCGTCAGCAGCAGCGCGATATTGAGCGAGCCAAAATCACCGTGCCCGATCGTCATGGCCAGCGCATACGCCGCGAGCGTCAGCGCCAGCAGCAACGTGCCGGCCTTGTCGAACCCCACCCGATCCGCTTTCGCCCGCTGAGCATCCGCCGGCAAATAGCGATACGCGAGCCAGATATTCAGCACACCCAGCGGTATGTTGATCAGAAAAATCGCCTGCCAGCCAACGCCGGCAATCAACATCCCACCGAGCGACGGCCCCAGCGTGGTGCCGATCGCCGACATCGTTCCGAGCAATCCCATGGCGCTGCCGGTCTGCGCTTTCGGCACCGTCTCACCGACAAACGCCACGGTCAGCGCCAGCATGATCGCCGCCCCAAGCCCCTGCATTGCCCGGGCGCCGACCAGCCACCCAAGCGACGGCGCGACACCGCAAGCCAGCGATGACAGGGTAAAAATGCCGATGCCCGCCAGCAGCAAGCGCTGACGGCCGACCATGTCGCCGAGCCGTCCGACGCTGACGATCAGCGTGGTGATCGCCAGCAGGTACGCCAGAACGATCCACTGCACGTGTTGGAAAGAAGCATCGAACGCCTCGGCCAATGTCGGCAAGCCGGCATTGGCGATGCTGGTGTCGAGTGAAGGCATCAACATCGACAGCGAAAGGCTGGCAAGCGCCCAGCGCACCGAACCTGATTGAGTGATGGATTTCATTGTCTGGCCACGTCTGAAAGGTAGATCAGCAGCGTATGCCCGCGCGTGACAAGGCGGAAGGCGCAGCATTTGCACTTAATAGATGCGTTTGACGCCATGTCAGCCCCACGCCGTGCTAACGTTGCGGCATGACCACTCCCGACCTCAATCTGCTGATTACCCTGGACGTGCTGCTCGCCGAAGGCAGCGTCGCCCGCGCCGCCCAACGACTGCGGCTGAGCCCGTCGGCCATGAGCCGTGCGCTGGCGCGGTTGCGCGAAACGACGGGCGACCCACTGCTGGTCCGGGCCGGACGCGGTCTGGTGCCGACGCCCCGAGCGCTCGAATTGCGCGAACACGTCAGTCGATTGGTGCAAGACGCCGAAGCGGTTTTGCGCCCCGCCGAACAACTCGACCTCAAGCACTTGGTGCGCACGTTCACGCTGCGCACCAGCGACGGTTTCGTCGAAAACTTCGGCCCGGCACTGATTACCCGCGTCAGCGAGGAAGCACCCGGTGTGCGTTTGCACTTTGTGCAGAAGCTGAACAAGGACAGCGCCGCACTTCGCGACGGCTCCGTCGATCTGGAAACCGGTGTGGTCGGCGGCACGACCAGCCCGGAAGTGCGCACCCGCGCGCTGTTCGAGGACCGTTTCATCGGCGTCGTGCGCACGGGGCATCCGCTGAGCCAAGGCGAGGTCAGCGCCTCCCGTTATGCCGCTGGCCGGCACATCCTGGTTTCACGGCGCGGTCTCGATAAGGGGCCGATGGATGAAGCATTGGAAGCGCTGGGACTGCAGCGGGAAATCGTCACCGTCGTCGGCGGTTTCCCGGCCGCCCTGGCACTGGCTCGCGCCTCGGACCTGATCGCCACCGTGCCCGCCCGACACACCCGAAACCTGCGCACCGGTCTGCACAGTTTCGAGCTGCCGTTCGAGCTGCCGCCGATCACCATTTCGATGCTCTGGCATCCGCGGATGGATGCCGACTCGGCGCATCGGTGGCTGCGTGATTGCTTTCGGGCGGTGTGCGCGCAACCTTAGGGGTTAGGACGTCGGCTCAATCGCCGGTGAAGTCCCCGTCGACCTACACTGAATCATGGACAACGATATCCAGATCAGCGGGTCGGCCTGGTTCACCACGGGCCTGGGTCAGGAACTGCCTCTTTGAGTAATCCAGAATGAAGATAAGAAGAATCGTGACCGGCCACGACGAACAAGGGAATTCCGTGTTCGTTTCCGACGACTATGCCCCAAGGGCGCAATCCTTTGCCTCGATCCCGGGGCAAGCGATGGCGCAGCTGTGGACCACTCCCGCCAATCCGGTACTCCTTGAACAGGAACGCGATCCCACGCTCGATTATGCGTCGCTGATTCCTCCTCAGGGTGGCACCAGCATCGCCGTGTTTGATTTCCCGCCCGACACCGTCATGCAGAATCTCGTCGATGGCGTTAAGGCTTTTGAAGAGCTGAGCGCCGCACTGCCGGGCCTGATCGAAACGTTTGAACCGGAAAATCCGGGCATGCACACCACCGCCACCATTGATTACGGAGTCATTCTGGAGGGTGAGATGTGGCTGGAGCTGGATAACGGTCAGAGCCGTCTGGTAAAGGCAGGCGAGATCGTTATTCAGAATGGCACGCGGCACGCCTGGCGGAACAAAAGTGAGCGGATAGCCCGAGCACTTTTTGTGATGATCGGCACGTCGCGTCCAGAAAAAACCTGATGGGTAACCGAAAAGGGCAACCAGAGGAAGCAGGTAGTGTTGATGTTCAGCCAGACGCCAGTGGGCTCAAGGTTTTACGCCTGAACTGAGCGTTTAATCTGATGCTTGGTACGTGTCCAGACACGCACTCGTTGTAGCAGCCGCCGAACGCTGCGTTCGGCTGCGAAGCAGCCGTAAAACCAGAGTTTGCAGTGCATCAGGCAGATCACATACGGCCTTCAACGGGTATTCCCCTCAAACCTTCCTTTTCTGAAGCCCCTTCAACCGCACACTCGCGCGTTGCGCCGCCGCCATTTTTTCCGGGCGCTTCATGCGTTTCCATTTTCTGATGTCGTCCTTGGTGCGGCCACAACTGACACACAGCTCACCACTCAACTGGCAAACGGAAATACACGGATTTTCGATATCCTTGGCCACGTTTCAACCCCGCGTCGAGCGCTTGGGCGCCAGGCGTTGCTGCCAGTTGCCGGCATTGGCGCGCTGACATTGCTCCTCAGAATCAAACTGCACATGGGCCGCAACCGGGCTGACGAGAACGTCCGCTTCATTTAATGCTACGGCCGTCAGTTCAACCATGCGCTCGCCCTGCCCGCTAGCCAGCGCTTGGTCCTTATGGGCCTGCGTATCGAAGACCCAAATCACCCGCAGGCTGGATGGAAAGGCGTCGTAATCGATTTCGTGGGTCAACCAGCAAAACCCGACTATTTCTGCTTTGGCTGTTTCGCACGCCTCGGTCAGGGTGGCGACCAGGCGACGTTCGATGTGTGCCTGATCGCGTTTGCTTAAAGACATCGGGGGTAGATCCTTGGGTAGCAGTCAACGGAAAAGGCTCATCATACGATACCTTCCATCCCCCGAATCTTTCGCATCTGTATCAGTGCTACACGGCGCCCATCCTGCGACACCCGCTCTTCAACCCCAAACGGCACAAACCCAAGCTGCGGATACAAAAGCAGCCCCGCCGTGTTCTCGTTGAAACACGAAAGCTGCACCTCGCTTGCCCGATGACGTTCAAACGCCAGCCCCACCATCGTTTCCACCAAAAACCTCGCGACACCTTTCCCCCGAGCCCTGGGTGAAACGATCACATTGCCTATCGCGCAAACGCCATCGCGCTCAAACGCATAAAAGTTAGCAAAACCGACAACAGCGTTATCCCCTTCAACTACCGTTGAGTCCGAGCGTTGAGCTATCGATGCAAGCAGCTGAGCTTCCGTCAACGGGTACTGCGCCTTCGGGAACATGAAAAAAAGCTCTTGGGGCGTTTGAGGAAAGTCGCAAATCGTCAACACGTCTTCAGCACTGACGGGGCGGTGGGTTAGCAGCATTGGTTTGGTTCCATCCAAAGATTGATGCGACAGATTACGTTTTGCCGGTGCTGGATAAAAGAGACTCGTAACAGCGGCTCCATCTCGACGACTCAAGTAAAAGACTATTCCTATCACCCCCCAATACTCCCCCTATTAGCTGACTGCTTTATAGACGTCTACCCTTACTGGAGCGCTGGCGTCAGCCGGCCGGTTGAGACCTGAGAAGAGATACGAATGAGTCAGAAAGCGTACTAGGCTTGCCGTGGGCCACCGTGCTGGCAACTCGATTGCCGCTATCCGGATTTCCCGTGTGACCACGACGATCAATTGATCGCACGGCTACAGCCTATGTCATTGATTCCGCTCGTCGCTATTGCGTGCCCAACCCCGGGCCGGATAGCCGGATGAACACGACCAAAGGTAGCGCATACATGGCAAATGAATCGAAATGCCCGTTCAAACACGCCGCCGCTGGCGGTGGTACGACGAACCGCGATTGGTGGCCGAACCAACTGAACCTTAGGATCCTGCACCAGCACTCGCCCCTGTCCGACCCCATGGACGAGGGCTTCAACTACACCGAAGCGTTCAAAAAACTGGACTTTGCGGCGGTCAAGCAAGACCTGCATGCACTGATGACTGATTCGCAAGACTGGTGGCCTGCGGACTTCGGTCACTATGGGCCACTGTTTATTCGCATGGCCTGGCACGCCGCCGGCACATACCGCGTCGGTGACGGCCGTGGCGGTGCCGGCTCCGGTCAGCAGCGCTTTGCACCGCTCAACAGTTGGCCGGACAACGTCAGCCTCGACAAGGCGCGCCGGCTGCTTTGGCCGATCAAGCAAAAGTATGGGGACAACATCTCCTGGGCCGACCTGATCGTCCTCACCGGCAACGTCGCGCTGGAGTCCATGGGCTTCAAGACCTTTGGTTTTTCTGGCGGTCGGCCAGACGTCTGGGAACCGGATGAAGATGTCTACTGGGGCACCGAAAGCACGTGGCTGGGCGGTGACGTCCGCTACGGCAAAGATACAGAAGCCATGCAAGCACCCGGCGAACGCAACCTGGAGAACCCGCTCGCCGCCGTGCAAATGGGCCTGATCTACGTCAACCCGGAAGGCCCGGAAGGCAAGCCGGACCCAGTCGCTGCGGCGATAGACATCCGCGAAACCTTCGGGCGCATGGCGATGAATGACGAAGAAACCGTGGCGCTGATCGCCGGCGGCCACGCCTTCGGTAAAACCCACGGTGCCGGCCCTGCCGAAAACGTCGGCGCCGAACCCGAAGCCGCTGGCCTCGAACAGCAAGGCCTGGGCTGGAAAAGCGCTTTCGGCAGCGGTAAAGGTGGCGACACCATCACCAGCGGCCTGGAAGTGACCTGGACCACCACACCCACGAAGTGGAGCAACAACTACCTGGAAAACCTGTTCGGCTTCGAGTGGGAACTGACCAAGAGCCCGGCGGGTGCCAACCAGTGGACGGCGAAAGGCGGTGCCGGCGCGGGCATCATTCCGGATGCTCACGACCCGTCCAAGCGGCGTAACCCAACCATGCTGACCACGGACCTGTCGCTGCGATTCGACCCGATCTATGAACCGATTTCGCGGCGCTTCCTCGCCAATCCGGACCAGTTGGCCGACGCCTTCGCCCGCGCCTGGTTCAAACTGATCCACCGCGACATGGGCCCCCTCTCCCGCTACCTCGGCCCGGAAATGCCCAACGAAGTACTCCTGTGGCAAGACCCGATCCCGCCGGTCGACCACCCCTTGGTCAACGACAGCGACATCGCCGCGCTCAAAAGCAAGCTCCTGGCCAGCGGTCTGACCGTCTCGCAATTGGTATCAACCGCCTGGGCAGCAGCCTCCACCTTCCGCGGCTCCGACAAACGTGGCGGCGCCAACGGCGGACGCCTGCGCCTGGCCCCGCAGAAATCCTGGCAGGCCAACCAGCCTGAGCAACTGGCGAGCGTGTTGGCGAAACTCGAAAGCATCCAGAACGAGTTCAACAGCGCGCAAACCGGCGGCAAGAAAATCTCCCTGGCCGACCTGATCGTGCTGGCCGGTTGTGCCGGCGTCGAACAAGCGGCAAAAAATGCCGGCCACACTGTGACGGTGCCTTTCACACCGGGACGCATGGACGCCTCGCAAGAGCAAACGGACGTTGAATCCTTCGGCTACCTCGAACCCGCCGCCGATGGCTTCCGCAACTACCTCAAAACCCGCTACCGCGTACCAGCCGAGGCACTGCTGATCGACAAGGCGCAACTGCTGACCCTCACCGCGCCGGAAATGACCGTGCTCATTGGTGGCCTGCGCGTGCTGAACACCAACGTCGGCCAAACCCAACACGGTGTGCTCACGAAGCAGCCGGGAGCGTTGACCAACGACTTCTTCAAAAACCTGCTCGACATGGGCGTGGAATGGAAACCGGTGTCGCAGGCCAATGAAGAGTTCGAAGGGCGCGACCGCAAAACCGGCGATCTCAAATGGACAGGGACGCGTGTTGATCTGGTGTTTGGCTCGAATGCGCAATTGAGGGCGTTGGCTGAGGTTTATGCCTGCAACGACGCGAAGGAGAAGTTTGTGAAAGACTTCGTGGCAGCCTGGGTCAAGGTGATGAATCTGGATCGGTTTGATCTGAGGTGATGCAAGCGCTCAATCCAGCGTGAAAAAAAGCCCACTGACCGTTACTGGTTCAGTGGGCTTTTTATTGCTTGGCCCTCAGGTTCAATCCCAAGTGGAACCAAAGCACTAGCGATATAGGTTTTTCCCAACTAGGGTTCTCAATAGCGCATCACCGACGTAGCGAACCGAAGGAGCCAGATCATTGATGAGGTCTTTTTGTGTCGCGATCGCGTTCGTAGCGCCCATCGTGTTGTCCACCACTGTCACGGCTGAAGTACTTGCGCATAAGACAGCGCTCACGTTTGTTGCTCAAACCCATGTGGGCGACAGCCTGCCAACACTTGCCCTGTTGGCGGCAAAGAAAACACAAACCTTTGCGATGCTCATCGAAAAGTTAGGGAGTGAAAAAGCACACAGTGCCGTATCGAGCGAAATCAATGCGCTACTTCCACAGTACCAGCCGAAATGGAATCAGAATCTTGCTGCGGCTTATGAGAAGTCTTTTACTGAAGAAGAGCTGTCATCGCTCGCTTCTGAAGGCCAGGCATCCAAATACGCTGGCAAAGTGCTGGAGCGGCGAACTGAAATCGGCAGAGACATGCAGTCCAGCTCTACCCCGATACTGATTGCCCTTGTATCCGAGGCACTTAAGGCGGCCTATTCCAAACATATTCGTTGAAGCGCTCTTGTCTCCCCTCTGCTATCAGCTTGTCCGAAGAAAACCAACGCCTCCCTGTGCGGAGGCGTTGTGCTTTTTACTGATCGCAGGACGAGACTAAACGGGAGAGATCGTGGCAAGCGCACCAATCAAAATGGTCAACACCAGAAATCCACCCAGGAAAATTGCCATCTTGCCCATGGGGCCTCCTACGCTATGAGTTTGCGGTGCAGCGGTTACCGCCACTGCTGACCGTGCCGTCATTGTGAGCCGCAGGCTGATCCCATTACAGATGCAGATAGCCCAGAAAAATACGGATCAGATCCGAAGTTCTCGCCCGCGTAGGAGCTGCCGAAGGCTGCGATCTTTTGATCTTTGCTACGACTCTTTAATCGGCGCTCTCTAATCTCTTGTCGAGTGTATGGGTGAGACACAACGCCTCATCTTTCAACGAGCTGCAGAAGGCGTCGACGAAGATTGACGAGGGTCGATAGTCAGGCCTGATCAACATAACGCGATAGGGAATAGACACGTTGATCGGCCGAATGGCCAATCCTCTGCCTGACTCCTCCACGGCAGTCAACGGGTTGATAATCGCTACCCCCAACTGTTGCCTGACCATGGCGCAGACCGATGTGGCGTTGGTTGTTTCGATGACGGTATGCCGATCGACTCCGGCCCGGCGAAAGTGCTCATCGAGCGTCTGACGATAGATATCCAGACCCGAAAAGTTAATGAAATCGACACCGCGAAAGTCTTCCATTACGAGGAGTGACCTGGACAGCAAAGGGTGACCCTCTGGAAGTATGCAGACCATGTCGGCACAAAAGAGCAATTCCCCTTGGGTGCCTCGAGGCACATGCTCACCCTCGGTCAATCCGAGGTCGTAACGCTGGGCGCTGAGTGACTCTTCCAGTAAGGGGGATTCCTGTGCAGCAATGCTCAAGCCTATGCCGACATGCCGTTGCTGAAAGTGCTTACAGGCCTTGGGCAACAAGGTCTGGGACAACATCGGAAGACAGGCAATGCTCAGTTGGCCATGTTCGAAGCGACGAATCGATTGTGCAACGCTGTTGACTCGTTCCAACCCAATGTAGGACTGTTCTACCTCTTCGAACAGCATAATGGCCTGAGCCGTCGGTACCAGTCTCCCTCCCTCTCGGTCAAACAGCCGAAGGCCAGAGATACTTTCAAGCCGCGCCAGTTCTCGGCTGATCGTGGGTTGGGAAGTAAATAGTAAACGCGCTGCGCCGGTGACGCTCCCTGCCTGCATGATGGCGCGGAAGACTTCGATATGCCGTATGGAAATTCCCACATCTGGCCTCCGCCAGTTGATCAAGACCCATATCAAAACTGAATCGACCTGCAAAGAATAGATATTTTATTGAATGTCGAATGGTCGACATGATGGCTTCTCTCCTTACTTCAGATTGAATACCTCCATGCCCGATCATTCCGTTTTCCTGCCATTAGCCGAGTCTGCGAGACAGCACGGCACCCCGTTTTGGTGTTACGACGCCCAGACCATCAGGGCACGCATCGACCAACTGCAAGGCTTCGATGTCATTCGATATGCGCAAAAAGCCTGCTCGAACCTGCATATTCTCCGGTTGATCCGCGAACAAGGCGTGCGGATCGATGCCGTATCACTGGGCGAAATCGAGCGGGCGCTGCTCGCTGGATACAGCCCTGCCGGTGACCCGGCGGGTATTGTTCTGACCTGTGATCTGTTCGATGAAGCGACATTGCGACGTGTCGTCGAACTGAGCATTGAGGTCAATACCGGCTCGATTGATATGCTCCGTCAATTGGGCCAACAGTCTGCGGGCCATCGCGTCTGGCTGCGGATCAATCCTGGGTTCGGCCACGGCCACAGCCGCAAGACCAATACCGGTGGTGAAAACAGCAAGCATGGAATCTGGCATGGTCAGGTTCAGGAAGCCCTCAGCGTGATTCGGCAATTCGGGCTGAAGCTGGTGGGATTGCACATGCATATCGGTTCCGGTGTGGATTACGTACACCTTGAGCAAGTGGGCTGCGCAATGCTCTCGGCTGTGAAGGCACTCGACCACGATATCGAAGCATTCTCCATCGGCGGGGGGCTTTCCACACCTTATCGTGTGGGGGATGAGCCGGTGGATATCCAGCGTTATGCGAACGCCTGGTGCCAGGTCAAACAGGACATCGAGGCTTTTCTCGCTCACCCGGTACGGATGGAGATCGAGCCAGGCCGATTCCTGGTAGCCGAGTCAGGCTATTTGGTCACCGAAGTCCGTGCGGTAAAAAAAGTAGGCAGTCGAAACTTCGTCCTGGTGAATGCCGGCTTTAATGACCTGATGCGGCCAGCCCTCTATGGCGCCTATCACCACATGACCTTGCTGGATTCCCAAGGTGTCCCGGTCAGTCGTCCGGAGCACCTCTGTGTAGTGGGAGGTCCCTTGTGCGAATCCGGTGATATTTTTACGCAGGATGAACAGGGTGTCACACCCCGTTTGCTACCTGAAGCGCAGGTTGGCGACTTGCTGGTCATGCACGATACCGGCGCGTACGGTGCCTCGATGTCATCCAACTACAACAGCCGACCACTGTTGCCGGAAGTGTTGATCGAGCAAGGGCAAGCTAAATTGATTCGACGCCCGCAGCCATTGTCGGATTTGCTGGCCTTGGAGTTGGGGCTTTAAAAGCCATCAATCCACAATGAACAACTTCGCACCGCTGGTGGTAAACGAGCGGTGCCCCTCGGCATCGTTGCCCACCTGATAGCTCATTCCGGCAGTCAGCGTGAACTGGCGGCCATCTTCCAGTTCTGTGTGCAACTCGCCTTCCAGGCACAACAGGATATGGCCTCTCCAGCACCAATGATCGGCCAGATATCCGGGGCTGTATTCAACCATCCGCACACGCGTCGAACCAAACTGGCATGTCCGCCAATAGGCCGTGCCCGTCTGGCCGGCGTGCTCGACCGGTTCGATCTTCGACCAATCGGTAGTCCCAAAGGGGATGGCGGTAAGGTCCATTATTGCCTCATCAACTTGAAGTGAATACGGACCCTATCAATCGGGCCACGCTGCCGATAGACACAGATGGCCCGCATTTACGGAATACAGGCTTGAGAGCAAAAACTAGTTGCCCCGCCCGCCACCAAACGACCACTCATCTGCCGCGGTCGTGGTAATCACCACCATGACATCCTCAGAGTCGATGCCCGGCGCTCGGCCCAGTTTCTCGACCAGATTGCGATAGAAACGCTGTTTCGTCTCGATGTCTCGAGGGCGACCGGCAGTAATCGCGATCAGCACAAAGTCATGGCTGCGCGGACCGCCCAAGTAGTCGGGATCAAATATCAGCTCGCCCACTTCATGCTGGTGAATCACCTGGAACCGGTCGGCCATCGGCACTTCGAAGCTTTCTACCAAGGCGTCGTGCAGCCCTTGTGAAAGGGCCTGTAAATACTCGGCAGACTTTCCCCGGTGCAGTGAAATACGTGCAAACGGCATTAAGACCTACTCCTGAAAAACCAACTGACAGGGGAAAACTATCAAGTCGCGATCATTCCGAATATCAGATTAAATAGCAGCCTTAGTCCTGAATTAGTGGATGATTCGATGCGCCGTCCGACCTTCGATCTTGATGTGCTGCGTACTTTCGTGACCGGCGTGGAGTTCAACAGCTTTGCCAAGGCGGCGGATCGGCTCAATCGCTCGACGTCTGCCGTGAGCGCACAACTCAAGAAGCTTGAGGAACAGGTAGGCACGCCAGTGCTGTCAAAATCCGGTCGAGGGTTGGTGTTGACGCCGGTGGGTGAAACCCTGCTCAGCCATGCCCGCCGACTGCTTGAACTGAACGACAGCATTTTCCAGACCCTGCACGAAAGCCAGACCGCCGCCACGGTACGCCTTGGGCTCCAGGAAGACTTTGGCGAACACTTTCTCAGCGACATTCTGCGACGCTACGTCAAGATGTACCCGATGGTGAGCCTCGAAGTCAGGATCGCACGTAATACCGAACTGCTTGCATTGATCGACAGCGGTGGCCTTGACCTGGCCCTGTCTTGGGACACAGGGCACAAGTCCCCCTACGCCACGCGCCTGGGTGAAACACAGATGCACTGGATCGGGCCTCGTGACACGCCCCCCATCAGCGGTTCTGTCGATTCCCCCCTGCCATTGATCATGTTCGACGCCCCTTGCGTGTTGCGCAGCGCGGCTACCCAGGCACTGGATGAAATGCGGATTCCCTGGCGAATCGCGCTGACCAGCCCCGGCGTTGGTGGAATCTGGGCGGCCGTTGCGGCCGGTTTGGGCCTCACGGTGCGGACCCGCATTGGGCTGCCAGGGCATCTCGCCGTCATTGACGGTCTACCCCCGCTGCCGACCCTCGGCTATGTGCTTTATCGAGGAGCAGAACACTTGGCGCCTGCCACCCGACAATTGGCTGTGTTGATACAAACGAGTCTGGAAGCGCAGGCGTTCAGTATCACTGGCGGAGCCCCCGAGGCGGGTAGCGAATAACTAACGAGCCTGCGGATCAATCTGACCCAACAGTATATTGACGTCAAAAAACAGAAGTCGCGCGATTACAGCTGAGGGGTTGGGCGTGAAATATAGGCATATGATTTATATAGACTTTTAAAAAAGTCGGAATTGGTAGCGCAGAGTTATCTAGAGGCTTCTATTATTTCGTTACCGCCGAATTCGGCCCAATCATTGTTATGCGTCAACGACAACGCAAGCCCTTAATCAATAATTATGGGAGGGTAACATGTCGACAAAAAAAATAACTGCCTTACTCGTGCTGGCTTTTAGCTTTTTCGGAGTGACGAGTTGTGCCAACATAAGACATTATTCAGAAGTCTCAAGCGAAAGAAACAAGAGCATTGTTTCTGATATTGACTATTATGACCTTGCATACAATGTAGATGTTATTGTGCTTCCTGCAGAAATAAAAACCAAAGAAAATGCAGATACAGACAACAACTTTTCAGATGAATTACAAATTTCAAACTGGGGAAACACCATCAAGAATGCGACCCAGAAAGAAATTCATAACAGTGATCGCTTTATCGAATTTGGACATTACAGCGGCCGCATTGAAATAAGTGCAGAAATATCTTCAGTATCTATAAGCAACGCCCGAGGCGGGACCCGATCGAAATGCAATGTTGTTTACACATATAAAGATTTAGCGGCAGGAAAAATTCTCTCCAGGCATGACAGTGCCATTGAATTAATAGCGCCACCCTCTGCCATACCAAAAACCAGCAATAGTTTTTCTTACAGCCTTGACCAACTTACATATGCTATCGCTCGCGAGGCGATTTTTGGCCTCATTCGATTGTCGCCTGTTGCCGATATCCAGCTAACGCAGAAGCAAGTAAAATTTTATAACTCAAACATTAAAAGAAAACCCAACCAAATTATTAGCTATGTGCCGATCGACAGTCTTATTCACAAGAACAAAAAAGAACTAAACTCTGCTTTTTCAATGGCTAAGAAAACGCAAAAAAATAGTAATAAGTCGACGAAGAAAAACAAGCCAACAGTTAAAGCAGACACCGTCTCCGCTCCCGCCACCCTCCCTCTGAAATCTAACACAGCTAGTGATACACCCACCGCAAACACCGTTACATCTAGTGAAAACCCTGTCAGTCAGAATTCAAGCCAGGCTGCGCCTGAAACTAAAACAGACGATAGCAGTTCAAGCGGCATTACTAGCTCATTGGAGCCATTGAAGGATGACACCGTTAAAAACGACGCGCCAAGTTATGACACCAGCGGACCTAAAATCGATGTATCGGCAGAGCAAGAAAGAGCAATGGATGAATGTTTGAAGGCGGAAAAAGCAAAGTTACAGGGAGCGAAAGACAATGCCGCTTCACGCACCGGATATACAACCGTGCCGGGGCTCTATCAACCTCAAAACAAGGTACCGGCAGTGCAAGAAAGAGCAATGGATGAATGTTTGAAGAGGGAAAAAGCAAAGTTACGGTAAGTGACTGGCAATGCTGCTTCACGTACCGGAAATACAGTCGTGCGCCGGGACGCTACCGATCTCAAGACAAGGTAGAGGCAGAGCAAGAAAGAGCAATGGATGAATGGATAAAAAGCCTGGAATTGATGTACGACGATGAGTGAAGCCGTCCTATTCAGGGCTGCTCCGCAGCCCAACGGGAGCAAGCTCCCTCGCCACAAAAGCGTCTCCTTTTGGCGATTCTCGCAAATCATCTGCACTGAATCCCACCCACAAAAAAGCCCACTGACCGTCACCGGTTCAGTGGGCTTTTGACAGGGCCTCTAGTTACAGAGCCATATCCGTCGCAGCATTCTCTTTCACTGCCTTAGGCTTCTCAGCCGGGGCAGCAGGAGCCGCTGCCTGACCGATCACCGGCGGCGGAGTCAGCTCCAGCACCTTGGCGGTGTAAGCCCACTCTTGAGCCACTTTCTCAGGGCTGTTGTTCAGCTGAGTGCCATAGCTAGGCACGATCTGGTGCAGCTTTTCCTGCCAGGCTGGGGTGGCAACCTTGTCCTTGAACACTTTCTGCAACACGGTCAGCATGATCGGTGCGGCAGTCGATGCGCCTGGCGATGCGCCCAGCAGACCGGCGATGGTGCCGTCAGCGGAAGCAACGATTTCGGTACCCAACTTCAGCACGCCACCGGCGGCTTCATCACGCTTGATGATTTGCACGCGTTGGCCGGCTTGCCACAGGCGCCAGTCTTCGGCTTTGGCGTTCGGGAAGTATTCTTTCAGGGCGTTGAGGCGGTCTTCGTCAGACAGCATCAGTTGGCCTGCGAGGTACTCGACCAGCGGGTATTCCTTGATGCCGACGCGGGTCATTGGCCACACGTTGTGCGTGGTGGTGGTGGTCAGCAGGTCCAGGTACGAGCCTTCTTTGAGGAACTTGGTGCTGAAGGTCGCGAATGGGCCAAACAGGATGACGCGCTTGCCGTCCAGAACACGGGTGTCCAGGTGCGGAACCGACATTGGCGGTGCGCCAACGGAGGCTTTGCCGTAGGCCTTGGCCAGGTGTTGTTCAGCGATGGCCGGGTTATCGGTGACCAGGAACGAACCGCCAACCGGGAAGCCTGCGTATTCCTGGGCTTCAGGAATGCCGGACTTCTGCAGCAGGTGCAGTGCACCGCCGCCCGCGCCGATGAACACGAACTTGGCGTCGGTTTCGGTTTTGGTGCCGTCTTTCAGGTTTTTGTAGCTGACGCGCCAGCTGCCGTCTGCGTTCTTGGTGATGTCTTGCACTTCGCTAGACAACTTCAAGTCGAACTTCGGTGTGGTTTGCAGGTGCGCGACGAACTGGCGGGTGATCTCGCCAAAGTTCATGTCGGTGCCGATCGGGCTCCAGGTGGCCGCGACTTTCTGGTTCGGGTCACGCCCTTCCATCATCAGCGGAACCCACTTCTTGATCACAGCCGGGTCTTCGGAGTACTGCATGCCGGCGAACAGCGGGCTTGCTTGCAGGGCTTCGTAGCGCTTCTTCAGGAACTTGATGTTGTCATCGCCCCACACAAAGCTCATGTGCGGAGTGGAGTTGATGAACGAACGCGGGTTCTTCAGCACGCCTTGCTGAACCTGCCAGGCCCAGAACTGACGGGAGATCTGGAAGGCTTCGTTGATTTCAACGGCTTTCGCGATCTGGACGTTGCCCTTGTCGTCTTCCGGGGTGTAGTTCAGCTCGGCCAGGGCGGAGTGACCGGTACCGGCGTTGTTCCAGCCGTTGGAGCTTTCCTGGGCGACGCCGTCGAGGCGCTCAACCATTTCCATCGACAAGTCGGGTTCCAGCTCATTGAGCCATACACCCAGCGTTGCACTCATGATGCCGCCGCCAATGAGCAGCACATCGACTTTCTTTGCCTCCGCGTAAGCGGACGTGATCCCCATCGACAAAGCCAGCCCCAGCAGGGCCGTGTTCAGTTTCTTAAACATCTGTAACACCTATGATAAACGCCATCCGCCTCCAATTCCCGATCATGAGCAACCCAGGTGTACGGGTACGCAGGCAGCGTGCCGTGGGTTCCTGCACTTACAAGAGTTTGAAGGTGGGCACACAAGGCCGACGTGTCTCCATCGACCTCAGTTATATGTCCCTCGTGCACTGACTTCTTATCATTATTGGCTCAGCTACTTGAGCGACATTGATTCTGTCGCACGTCTGTGGACGTACGAACCGAATAAGTCAAACCAAGTTAATGCGACAGAATATCACGCCTCGGCCAGCCTGCGCGCCCGAAAGGACTCAACAGTCTAGACGGGACGAGGCCCGTGCTCGGCGTCCTTGCTCAAACGATCCAGCACAAACGCCTTGGCGTTGCGCGTCATTTGGTCCAGATGCCGGTCGCGCTGCTTCTCTGCATCGATCATTGCCCGCTTGCCGTGTTTATGCAGCAGATACGTATGTATCTGCCGCACCTCCAAAGAACTGTAGATCGATGTGACATCCAACAGGCCCATCAGGCCTTCGGTGCCGTGATCACGGGTGTTCATCAGCACCTGAGTGCCGCGCACGCCCAGTACTTGAAAGCCCATCGACTCGAACCAGGGCACCTTCGCGACGGTGCACGTCAACTCGGCATGCGGGTAGCGGCCGAGCATGCCTTGCAGCATTGTCCGCGCGACGCCCCGCCGCCGATGGCTGGCCTGCACCGCCATGTACGCCACGCCGCAGGCCTCGGGATCGTCCTTGACCGGCAGGTAAAGCAAAAAGCCGATGACCTTCTCAGGGTCTTCGTCGTCGGTGGCGACGATCAATTCGACCGCAATGCCTTTGGTGCCGCCGAGCGCTTCCAGGTACAAATGAACTTCATAGCCCACCGTGTATTGATAGACGTTGTACAACGGGTTGCTCGGTGCGATGCCTACCATGCTGATGTCGGTCAGGTTGTCGACGACCATCTGCAGAATCTGGCTGTTGATGGGCTCCGGGCATGGAGTGGCAAAGTGGGTGAGCTGGGGCATTGCGTTTCTGACTCCGGATCAAGGCTTACTGAGTATCAGCCCCACCATTGTCACAGATCGAGCCCCTCGCAGGAAAATCAACGCTGCGGCGCGACGATGCGGAAACGGATGTCGATGTCGTTGGAGACCACCGTATCGGCCCACTCCCCCTCCCCGATCTTGAAGTCGCTGCGTTTGAGAATGATGTTGCCATCGAAAATCCCGATGGCCTGCTCCGGCTTCAACAGCACCTTCACCTGCAACTCACGCGTCATGCCCCTGAGATTAAGTTTGCCGGTGATCAGGTAGCGTTGATTGCCCAGCGCTTTCACCCGGGTCGATTCAAAAGTCGCCACCGGATAGTCCGCCGTGTTGAACCAGGCAGGCTTTTGCAGCTCGGTATTGGCATCGCTGCTGCCGGCGTCGATGCTGGCAAGGTCGATGGTCAGTCTGGCGTGGGCCGCGGTGGGATTTGCCGTGTCGAAATCGAGCGTGGCGTCGAATTTGCCGAAAGTGCCGTACACCCTCGAACCGAATTGGTTATAGGTGAAGGAGATCTTGCTGGCGGTGGTGTTGACCCGGGTGTATTCGACGGCTTGGGCGCAGGGCAAGGCGCCGATCGTGAGGATCGCGAGCAATGCGGCTAAACGCGGGAATCGAAGATGCATGGAATTCTCCGGGTGGGGCGCCCTTCAGGGATTGAAGTGCCGCACCCGTGTGGCTGCGATAGCTGGACTTAAGCAAATAATCGATGGTTATTCCAGCCAAATGCGCAGCCGAATGCAGCCTCGCGAGCTCGGCTGCTGCTACAAGTCGCATTACAACTTAAGAACTCGTGTGTAGGGGCCGACTATGTATAAGCCCCAACTATCCACTTCACTTTCTCCAGCGCCTCTCGCAGCGCGCCCATCTCCACGGAGCCCAACGCAAGACGAAACGCATGCGGAACGTTGGCCGAAGTGGCAAACGGTTCTGCGGTTGAAACCGACACGTTTTCCCGCATCAACGCCATGGCGATCTGGTCGGCCCGTGCGTCTTCCGACAATGGCAGCCAAAGAAAATACGACGATGGGTGGCGAATACAGCGCAGCCCCGCCAGTACCTCGCCAGCCACGATTTGCCTGGCCTGCGCATCCCGGCGCTTTTCGGCTTCCAGTTGCATGACGGTGCCGTCGTCAAGCCAGGTGGTGGCAATTGCCGTCATCACCCCCGGGGTATTCCAGGTGGTCGCCTTGATCGTGCGCTCCAGCGCGGGCACGTTCTGCAGGGGGGCAGCGACGAAACCTACGCGCAGTCCGGTGGCCACGCTTTTGGACAGCCCTGACACGTAGATCGTCCTCTCGGGGGCGAGTGCCGCCAGCGGTGCGGGGGGATTCTCCGCGAGGAAGGCGTAAGCGGCGTCTTCAATGATCAGCAGCCCATGCTCGCGCGCAATCGTCACCAGATTTTCGCGTTGCTCGGCACTCATCACCCAGCCCAGCGGATTGTGCAGGGTCGGCATCGTGTACACGGCCCGCACGCGTCGATGGCGGCACAGGCTTTCCAGCGCCTGCAGATCAGGCCCGTGATCGAGCACCGGAATGGGCACGATTTCAAGGTGCAGTGTGTCGGCCAGGACTTTGAATCCCGGGTAGGTCAATGCGTCGGCTGCAATCACGTCACCGGGTTGCAACAGCGCCATCATCGTCACCGCCAGCCCTTGCTGGGCGCCGGTGACGATCAGCACTTGTTCAGCCTCAACCGTCAGACCGCGAACGCGTAAATGGCGCGCCACAGCGGCGCGTTCATGAGGGCGCCCGGCGTGTGGCTGATAGCGCAGCAACGCTTCCAGATCGCCGGCAGAGGCGAGTTGGCGCAGGGCATTGCGCAACAATTCGGCCTGCCCGGGAAGCGCTGGATAGTTGAAGTTCAGGTCGGTCATGCCGGCGGCAACGCTGTGTTGGTCGATCGCCTGGTTGGGCGACCACGACGTTTCCCTGACGAACGTCCCCCGCCCCGTCTCCCCGCTGACCAGACCCATGGCTTCCAACTCCGCATAGACCCGGCTTGCCGTCACCAGGGCCAGGCCTTCCGTGGTCGCCAACTGGCGGTGAGTCGGCAGGCGCGTGCCCGGCAACAGGCGCCCTGAACGAATATCCGCGGCAAACGTATCCACCAGTGATTTGTAGCGGGAACGAGGCATGAGCAGATGTATCCATGACAATATTTTGATTGTATTGAGTTTCATCCATACGATGCCTCCCATGCAACCTGAACATCAAGGGGCTCCAGAATGGAACGTACATCGAACCTGCAACACCACACCACGGAAAAGACCGCGAGCGGATGGCTCAACGGGTTCATCGGCGTGCTCATCTTCAGCGGCTCGCTGCCGGCGACACGGGTGGCCGTTCTGGAATTCGATCCGGTCCTCCTGACGGTCGCCCGGGCCAGTATCGCTGCCATTCTGGCGCTGTGCTTGCTGGTGCTCTTCAAGGAAAAACGGCCAGCCAGGAATCAGCTGCTCTCCCTGGCAATCGTGGCCCTGGGCGTTGTATTAGGGTTTCCACTGTTGACCGCACTGGCGCTGCAATATGTAACGTCTGCGCACTCCATCGTCTTCGTTGGCCTGTTGCCGCTCGCCACCGCAGCGTTCGGGGTCTGGCGCGGTGGCGAGCGGCCCCGGCCGGTGTTCTGGTTTTTCTCGGTGCTGGGCAGCCTGCTGGTGGTGGGGTTTGCCGTCTCCCAGGGCCTGACGGCTTCTCCGGCGGGAGACATTCTGATGTTGCTGGCCATCCTGGCGTGCGGGTTGGGCTATGCCGAAGGTGCGAAGCTTTCCAAGACACTGGGAGGCTGGCAGGTGATTTCCTGGGCCTTGGTGCTGTCGCTGCCCGTCATGGTCCCGCTGACCTGGTTGCTGGCCCCGTCTTCGCTCTCGGCAATCACCCCGCCCGCGTGGTTGAGCCTGGCTTATGTCTCGCTGTTCAGCATGCTGATTGGCTTCGTGTTCTGGTATCGCGGCCTGGCTCAGGGCGGAATCGCCGCCGTCGGCCAGCTTCAGCTGCTGCAGCCGTTTTTTGGCCTGGCACTGGCGGCCACGCTACTGCATGAGCAGGTCAGCCTTGGCATGCTGGGGGTGACCGTCGCGGTGATTCTTTGCGTGGCCGGGGCACGCAAATTCTCGAAATAGACAGCTCGGTCAGAAACCGACTGTTGGTCGGCCTTCGGGATCGCAGGAAGACTAATCTTTTAATGTAGGGACTGAATTGTCGTGGTGGACCGGCCTCCGGGATGTTACCGGTCCATCGCAGTACTGGAGAGGAGGAATGAAAATGGCCAACTTCGCGAAAAAATTGCCGGTACACACCGACGAAGACAAAACCAGTCGGCAGCCGACGGTACAAGACCCTTGGCGGCCCCTGGAAAAACTGCGTCAACAGGTCGATCACCTGTTCGAAGACTTCAATCGTGGCTCTATGCTGACGCCCTTCAGACGTGGTCTGTTCGATGTCGAACCGTTCTGGAGCCGGGATTTTATCGGCCGAAGCCTGCCTGCCGTGGACATCACCGAGAAAAATGAAAGCTTCGAAATAACCGCAGAGCTGCCGGGCATGGACCAGGATAATATCGAGCTCACACTGTCCAACGGCAACCTGATCATCAAGGGTGAAAAGAAAGAGGACAAGGAAGAAAAAAGAACAGGCTATCACCTCTCGGAGCGTCACTATGGCTCCTTTCAGCGGGCATTCAGCCTGCCTAAAGGCGTCGACACCGACAAGATCGAAGCCAGTTTCAACAAAGGTGTGTTGAGCATTTCGCTGCCAAAAAGGCCCGAAGCCATCAGCGCAGATAAACGGGTACCCATCAAATCCCGTTAACTCGCCGAGACCGCCCTTGACGCAACCAGAAGCCCCTTGTCGGGAAACCGGCAAGGGGCTTTTTTCTGAGAGGGAGCGGATCAAAAATGTGCAAGTCAGCGCGGCGCCTGGCCGTCGACATGACACTACGCAGCACTGCACGTCGACTAACCCGACATTATGGGGATGACGTTCATGAACACACCTTACCAAAACATGCTGAACCAACTGTATGGCACGCATACCCACATAGACGAGGCCTCCATCGTCCCGCTCCTGCGTCAATACGCCGAGCCCCTGCCGGCACTGAACTCACAAGCCTTTGGTGAAATGTTCGACCGCTACGCGGATGCGCGCGTGGTGATGATCGGTGAAGCCAGCCATGGCACCAGTGATTTCTATCGGACCCGGGCAGCGATTACCCAACGGCTGATCGAGCAGCACGGGTTCAATATCGTGGCCGTTGAAGCAGACTGGCCAGACGCGGGTCATGTGGACCGTTATGCCCGGGGGCTGGCGCGCTCGGCCTGGGCACGACACATTTTCAGCCGGTTCCCGACCTGGATGTGGCGCAACACCGATGTGAGAGCGTTCACCCATTGGCTGCATCGTTACAACCACAAACACGCGCCTGAACATCGCGTCGAGTTTCGCGGTCTGGACGTTTACAGTTTGCGCAATTCCATCCACGAGGTGCTGAGCTACCTGGACCGTGTCGACCCGCCGCTGGCACACGAAGCGCGGCGTCGCTATGGCTGCTTGACCCCGTGGCAGGATGATCCTGCACTGTACGGCCACTTTGTCGAACGCGACGGCATAATGCCCTGCGAGCATGCGGTAGTCGAACAGCTCAATGCCATGCTGGCCGAGCAACTGGCCGGGGCCATCAAGGATGATGAGGCGTTCTTCGATGCGACGCAGAACGCCCGGGTCATCCAGGCGGCGGAACAATATTACCGAGCGATTTATCGAGGTTCGACGACCTCCTGGAACCTGCGTGACAGGCACATGTTCGACACGTTACGCGCGTTGCTCGAACACCGCGGCCCTCAAGCCAAAGCCGTGGTGTGGGCGCACAACTCCCATATCGGCAATGCGGCCGCCACGGAAATGGGCTGGAAGGGTCAGTTCAATATCGGTCAACTGTGCCGCAGTGCCTATGGGCGCGATGTCGTTCTGATCGGCATGAGCACCGACCGTGGCCAGGTGGCCGCGGCCAATGACTGGGATGGCGAGATGCTCATCAAGGAGATCCGGCCGTCTCGGCCAGACAGTTGGGAGCGCCAGTTCCTCAACGCCGGCGTCCCGGCTTCATTGACCGACTGGCGGGATCCACAGCGAAAAGAGCTGCGCCGAGCCCTGTCCAAACCGCTGCTGGAGCGGGCCATCGGTGTGATCTATCGACCCGCGAGCGAGCGTAGCAGCCACTACTTTGAGTCAGTGCTGACCGAACAATTCGACGCCATGGTCTGGATTGAACAGACGCAACCGGTAACAGCGTTGCCCCTGCCGAAAAGCCAGGCGCTGGAACCGGAAGACGAAACCTTTCCATTCGGCATATGACAGGTGCCGATCGACATCAGCCACTCGGGAGTGAGCGGGCAGATCACCGCATCGACTTCGCTACACAGCGCCGCGATCACACCTGTCGGTTTGTATCACACAGCCTTGAGCTCTCCAGACCGCAGGAGCGCTGCAAGGCATCTGAATACTGCAAATGTTCGCGTCCTTACCGGATCCAGCATAAGCTTTCTCTAGGGTCCTCCCTGAAGTCTCCTTGTTGTTGATTTTTATCAAGAGCGCTGACATGTGCGGGAAGATCATGGCGTGTATCGGTGGCAGCGTCGCGTTCCGGCGCCTGATCCGCGTCATGCTGGTATGCGTCTGCGCACTGGCCTGGAGCGCGGACGGCGCCGCACAGAGCGCCGAACCACGCGTCACGATCCTTGTTTACCACCGTTTCTCGGACACGGCGGACGACTCGATGACCGTACGCATGAGCACCTTCGAAACCCAGTTACGCTTCCTGCACGAGCACGGCTATCACATTGTGTCGCTGCGTGAGGTGGTCGACTGGCTGCGGGATCCTGATGCGACGTTGGCGTCAAAGCCGGTGGCGATCACCGTCGACGACGGGCATCGTTCGGTATACGACAAACTGCTGCCCGTCGTCCTGCGCGAGCGTTTTCCGGTGACCCTGTTTATCTATCCATCGGCCATCTCCAACGCGTCCTATGCGCTGACCTGGGAGCAGTTGCGAACCCTGAAACAGACCGGCCTCTTCGACATCCAGTCGCATACGTACTGGCATCCCAATTTCAACGTCGAGCGCAGGCACCGCACGCCCGCGGATTTCCAGCAATTCGTCCGTACCCAACTGCAAAAATCACGTCAACGTATCGAGTCGCAAACCGGTGTACAGCAGGTCGACATGCTCGCGTGGCCGTTCGGTATCTATGACGACGAGTTGATCGCACTCGCCCGCGACGAGGGTTACGCAGTGGCCTTCACACTAGACGCGCGCAAGGCCGACCGGCACGCGCGACTACTCGCCCTGCCGCGTTTTCTGATGAGTGATGCCTACGGCGTACGCGCGTTCGCGCAGTTGCTCGGCGAGCCGAACACCCCGCCGACACCCGCAGTGGGGAACCTGCGATGACCTTCATCCGCGCATTGAGGCGCTATGCGATCCCGGCGCTACTCGTCGTCACTGCCCTGCTGACCGGGCGAGGCGCACTGGCCGTCACCGGTGTCGTGCTCGATTCGAACACGCAGAAACCGCTTGCCGACGCGATCATCACGACCTCGGCCGGCGTGATGCGTACCGACGAAAACGGGCGGTTCGAGACGGCCGAGGCGGTCGAGAGTGTCGCAGCCCGCGCCCCAGGGTATTTGCGCACCGAGGCCAAAGTGAGCGACGAAACGCCCGTGACGCTCGCGCTGACCCCGTTTCGCCCCAAAGCGGTCTATCTGTCGGTGTTCGGTGTGACCAATTCGACCCTGCGCAACAACGTTGTCAGCCTTAGTGAAAACACCGAAATCAATGCATTGGTGATCGACGTCAAGGGTGACCGTGGCCTGACGCCCTATCGCAGTGTGGCGCGCGAAACGATCGGCGCCGCGGCCCATCTGACCACACGGGCACCTCAGATGCGCGACTTTCCGGCGCTGCTTGCCAAGCTGCGCGCGCAACACCCGTACCTGATCGCACGCATCGTGGTGTTCAAGGACGATCCTTTCGCCAGCGCGCATCCAGAGTGGAGCGTGCACACCGCTGACGGCCAGCCGTGGCGGGATCTCGAAAAACTGCAATGGATGGATCCGTTTTCGCACGAGGTCTGGCAGCACAATCTCGATGTCGCCGAGGAGGCCGCGCAGATGGGTTTCGACGAGATCCAGTTCGACTACGTGCGTTTTCCCGACAAGAGCGGGCTACGCTTTGCCCTCCCCAACAACCGCGCCAACCGGACCGCGGCGATCATCGGTTTTCTGCAGGCCGCACGCGCACGGCTCGCCCCCTACAATGTATTCGTCTCCGCGGACATCTTCGGCTACGTCTGCTGGAATCAGGACGATACGGCGATCGGCCAGCAAATCGAACTGCTGGGCGCGGAGCTCGACTACATTTCTCCGATGTTGTACCCGTCCGGTTTCACATGGGGGTTGCCGGGCTTTAGCGACCCGACAGCCGACCCCGGCCAGATTGTCAGGCGTACCCTGGCAGAGGCGATGCAGCGCACCCATCTGCCGGGCGTGCGCTTTCGTCCCTGGTTGCAGGCCTTTCGCGACTATGCCTTCGATCGTCGCCCGTTTGACGAGGCCGCGATCAGTGCGCAGGTTAACGCCGCCGACGCCGCCGACACCGATGGATGGATGTTATGGAACCCACGCAATCACTACGAAGCCGCCGATCTGCCACACCATTGATCGCCGTGCTGAAGCGCTGGGCGATGCTGCTTGGCCTGGCGATGGCGGCGCAAATTGCCTGCGCCACTAATCTCGATGCGCCGGCGCGCCTGCAAGCCGCACAGATCGTCGAAGGCCAGATCGCCGCCAGACGCGTTCCGGGGGCCGTTGTCCTGATCGGTGATTCCACGCAGGTGTTCTATCGCCAGGCCTTTGGACAACGCACAACGACGCCCCCCCGCGAGCCGATGACGCTGGACACCGAGTTCGATCTGGCATCGCTGACCAAGGTCATCGCGACGACCACGGCCATCCTGCAACTGGCCGAAACGGGCCGCATCAACCTGGACGCACCCGCTGCACGGTATTGGCCTGCCTTTGGGTCGCACGGCAAAGAAGCGGTGAAGGTGCGTGACCTGCTTACGCACACGTCCGGGCTGCGGCCAGGTTTGTCTGGGCGGCCACCCCGTGCGGGCCGCAAAGGTGTGTTGAGTGCCATCGCGGCGCAGCAGCTGCGCAACGCGCCGGGTGCCCAAGTCATTTACAGTGATCTGAATTTCGTGGTGCTCGGCGAGCTGGTCGAACGCATCACCCACAGCCCGCTCGACGTCTATTGCCAGGCTCACATCTTCGGACCGCTGGGCATGCGCGACACGGTTTTTCTGCCGGATACCCCGCGAGCGATACGCAGCGCACCGACACTCGCCACCAAGGCAGGCACGCTGCGGGGGCGCGTACACGATCCGACGGCGCAATGGATGGACGGTGTCTCCGGCAACGCCGGGCTGTTTTCCACGGCGGACGATCTCGCGCGTTTCGCACAGATGGTATTGAACCAGGGGCGCGCCGGCACCCGACAAATCCTGCGGCCTGCGAGCATCGCCGCCCTCACGAGCGCCGCTTCGCCGCTCGATACCGTGCCGTGGCGCGGCCTCGGCTGGGAACTGGCCGCACCGTTCGTGCCGAACCATGATCGTCTGCCGCCGATTGGCGTCATCGGCCATACCGGATACACCGGCACGGGGCTGTGGATTGATCTGGTGACCCGCCAATTCATCGTCATCCTGAGCAACCGGGTGTATCCCGATGACAGCGGTGACGCTCGCCCGCTTCGTGCGCAATTGCTTGCACTGATGGCAAGTCGCGCAGCACCTGCGAACGGCGCGCAAATCGGCCGGTTGCTGCCCTCGGCATTGCCGGCGCTGCGTGCCGCCGATCGCCTGCCCTCCTCGACGGGCCCGGTGCAGACAGGCATTGACGTGCTTGAGGCACAGCAATTTGCCCCACTCGCCGGCCTGCGCGTGGGCTTGATCACCAATCGCAGTGGTTTTGACGCCAAAGGCCGACGCACCGTCGACGTCCTCGCACACGCCCCAGGTGTCAGGCTGGCGGCATTGTTCTCACCGGAGCATGGGCTGAACATCGACGTGGACGAGCGGGTCGGCGACACCCGCGATCCGGCGACGGGCCTCACCGTGCACAGTCTCTATGGCGCAACGAAGCGCTTCCCGGCCGGTTCGCTCAAAGGGCTGGATGCGCTGATCTTCGACATTCAGGATGCCGGCGTGCGCTTCTTCACCTATGAAACGACACTCGGCTACGCACTCGAAGCCGCAGCGGCGCAAGGCATTGTGCTGTTCGTACTGGACCGGCCCGACCCGCTCGGCGCGCAGCGCTTCGGCGGGCCGGTAATGGACAGTCGCCGCGAATCGTTTACCGGCTATTTCCCTGCACCGCTACAGCCCGGCATGACAGTCGGCGAGCTGGCGAGTCTATTCAACCGCAACAAGCACATTGGTGCGGATCTGCGTGTTGTGCCGATGCAGGGATACCGGCGCACGATGACCTTTGCCGACACCGGGTTGGGATGGGTGCCGCTCTCGCCGAACCTGCGCACGCTATCCCAGCTGGACCTGTACCCGGACATCGGTTTGCTCGAAGGCGCGAATCTGAGCGTGGGGCGCGGCACACCGCACCCCTTCGAGTGGGTCGGCGCGCCGTGGATCGACGCGACCCGGCTCGCAAACGCGCTGAACGCGTTTGACGTCGGCGCGCATTTCGAGCCGGTCGACTTCGTCCCCACCGAATCAAACTGGCATGGTCGGCTCTGTCATGGTGTGAGCATCACCCGCGTCTCAACGCCTGCGCAGCGTCCTGTAGCCAGCCTGGGGCTGGCCCTGCTCGCCACCCTGCACACGCTCTATCCCCACGTACTCGACCTGGCGGCGACCCGTGATTCGATCGGTTCGCAAAGCGTGTGGCAGGCGATTCACGACGGCGCGACACCTGACGCGGCGCAGGCGCTCGACGCGGTGCCGCTTGCGCACTTCGCGCGGCTACGGCAGGAGAACTTGCTGTATTGACCCTCTGCGCGAGGGAGAAGCTGAAGCAGGCTATCTTTATTAAACGGGTTGGCCGTTGTCTTACCGATACGCGTTCCCACTCTGAGCCAAGGCCATGAAAAAGAACGACCAGTGGAACCTGTCCTACTTGGCGATCGCTTTTATCGTCATGGGCCTCATGCAGGTTTTCTTTGTCGAGCACCAGGCTGTGCAGCCCCTCCCCTACAGCCAGTTCATGCAATTGTTGAACGAGCAGAAAGTCAGTGACTTGCAGATAGACAAGGACCGGATCAGCGGCAAATTGGTGGAGCCCATCGACGGACGCGACCGGTTCTCTACGGTGCGGGTCGATCCGTCGCTGGCGACCGAACTCTCCCAATCGGGCGTCGGTTTTACCGGGGTCAACGAAAACACCTTTATGAACAGCCTGTTGGGCTGGTTGTTGCCGTTCATAATGATCATGGTGTTCTGGAATTTCCTGTTTCGCGGGATGGCGGACAAACAAGGCCTTGGCGGGTTGATGAATGTCGGCAAGTCGCGGGCCAGGATCTTTGTCGAACGTGACACCGGGGTGACCTTCGCCGATGTCGCGGGCATTGACGAAGCCAAGGCCGAGCTGGTGGAGATCGTCTCGTTCCTCAGGGACAAGACCCGATACGCACGCCTGGGCGCACACATCCCCAAAGGCACCCTGCTGGTCGGCCCGCCGGGCACCGGCAAGACCCTGGTGGCCAAGGCCATCGCCGGTGAAGCCGGTGTGCCGTTTTTCTCGATTTCGGGGTCCGAGTTCGTCGAAATGTTCGTCGGGGTCGGTGCGGCCCGGGTCCGCGACCTGTTCGAACAGGCACGCCAGGCGGCGCCCTGCATCATCTTCATCGATGAACTGGACGCGCTGGGCAAGATGCGTGGCGTCGGCGTGTTAGGCGGCAATGATGAAAAAGAACAGACCCTCAACCAGTTACTGGCCGAGCTGGACGGCTTCGATCCCCGTGAGGGCGTGGTATTGCTGGCCGCCACCAACCGGCCGGAAGTCCTCGACCCGGCGCTGCTACGGGCCGGCCGCTTTGACCGGCAGATTGTGATCGACCGCCCCGATCGCAAAGGTCGACTGGCAATCCTTACTGTTCATCTCCAGAAAGTCACCGTGGAGCCAGGGCTCGATATCGCGCGTATCGCCGAAATCACCACCGGTTTCACCGGTGCCGACCTGGCAAACCTGATTAACGAAGCGGCCATCGTCGCCACCCGGCGCGACGCCGCAGCGATCAGCCTCAACGACTTCACTGCCGCGGTAGAACGCCTTATCGCGGGGCTTGAACGCAAAAGCAGCCTGCTCGACCCCGACGAACGCCGGGTGGTGGCCTATCACGAGATGGGGCATGCCCTGGCCGCCAGCAGCCTGCCGGCCATGGACCCGGTTCATAAAGTGTCGATTGTGCCCCGCGCCATCGGCTCGCTGGGCTATACCTTGCAGCGACCGACCGAGGATCATTTCCTGATCAGTTGCCAGACGCTCAAGGATCGGATTGTCGTGCTGATGGCCGGGCGCGCCGCCGAGGACCTGGTCTATGGCCAGATATCCACCGGGGCCGCCGACGATCTGGGCCGAGCGACCGATATCGCCCGGCAACTGATCACCCGCTTCGGCATGAGCCCCGAGCTCGGACAGTCAGTGCTGGAGAAGCAAACCCCAACGTACCTGGGAGATCGCATGGCCACGATGGGCGAAAAGGATTATTCGGAACAGACCGCTCGGGAAATCGACCTGGGTATTCGTGCCCTGCTCGATGAAGCCTACCAACGGGCCAAGGCGCTGCTCCAGAGTCGTCGGGCCGACTTGGACGAAGGTGCCCGCCTGTTGCTGGAAAAGGAAACCCTCACGCCCGAGGAGTTTCCACCGCTGATGCCCTTCAAGCCCACTCCGGCATTACCGCGCCCCTGACGCCACCGATCAATCGTGAGCCGTTCGGTGTTTTTTCCGGCACCGTCCACCAACAACGCTAGGCTTACGGATGACGTGGCGATGACTCGTCATTTTGCAGGGAGCGCAAAAAATGGAATTAATTGACCGTTGGCAGCCTCTCTTTCTCAGGACAGCCTGTATCAGGGAGGAATGCCGCCATGCAGATTTCTAATCATTACAAATGGTCTGCCTTGGCCGCCATTGCTCTGACCCTCTTCAGCGTACTGATATTTTTGCTGATCAAGTCCTACTCGTACGACACATCGACCTACTTCGAATCGCGCGACTTCGTGCGTCAACTCAAACAATACGATGCCAACTGGAACGTGAAGGTCCTGCGGGCCAAAATCGGCATGAACAACAACCTGCTGCTGGCGGCACCTCCTGAAACGGAAGAGCGCTGGGAACAGCTCGATAGCCTCAACGCGGTCGGCCCGCTCTCGACCCTTTGGCAATCTCGACGCCAGGGTTATCTGGATGCGGTAGAAAGCAAAACCCGGTTGGTTGAGCAATTCAAACAGCACAACACGGCCCTGCGAATATCATTCGAGGCCCTGCCTGAGCTGGAAGATGCCATTCGAGTGTTGATGGAAGATTCCAGCCACAAACGCTCGTCGGTGGATGCTGCGGCGGCCTCGGTGGTGTTCGATCTGACCCTGGACACCCTTGAATACGCCCTCTATGTCACCAGCGAAAGGGCTGAGGAAATTTCCGGACATCTGAAATATCTGGATGAATACATCAATCAACTGCCGCTTGAACGGCGCCCGCCTTTCACTGCCCTTGTAGACGCTGTGAATGCCATTGTTCGAGAGCAACCCATCGTCAATGACCTGGTTGATCGCATCAGTGTCATTCCGGTCGCACAGCAACTGGACAGCATCAACGAGTTATTGAACGAGACACAACGGCGCACCGCCGCGACAGATCGCCAATACCACCTTTACCTGGGGATCTGCGCCAGCATCATGGCACTGCTGTTGCTGTACCTGGCCGCCCGTCTGATTCGCAGTTATGCGCTGATCAACAAGATGAACAACCAATTGCAGACGGCAAACGAGCGACTGGAGCAACGCGTCGAGGAGCGCACCCGCGAACTGTTGGAAGCCGAGCGCGAACTGATCAACGCCGCACGGATGGCCGGTATGGCAGAGATCGCGACCAACGTGCTGCACAACGTCGGTAATGTACTGAACAGCGTGAACGTCTCCGCGGAATTGATCACCCGCAAATTGTCGACCAGCAAAACCCTCGGCCTGGGTAAAGCAGTCAAAATGATCAATGAACATGCCGAAGACCTGGGGCAGTTCATGACGCACGATGAAAAAGGCAAACTGCTGCCCCTTTACTTCAATCAACTGGTCGATTCCATCGCGGCCGAGCAATCGAGCATCGTTGACGAGCTGGCGCAACTCACCAAAAGCATCGATCACATCAAGGACATCGTCGCCACCCAACAGGCCTATGCCGGCGCCGCCAGACTGGTCGAGCCGTTGAATGTCGTCGATCTGTTCGAAGATGCATTACGCATGAATTCCGGCGCCTTGAGTCGGCACCATGTCACCGTCATCAAAGACTACCAGGCCACACCGACCATCATCGGCGACAAACATCGACTGCTGCTGATCCTGATCAACCTGATCAGCAATGCCAAGTATGCGATGTCCAGGGTCAGTGATCATGAGCGCCGTATGACGCTGGGCGTCAGGATTATCGATAACGCAACGCTGCGCTTCAGCGTAGAGGATCAGGGCGAAGGGATCGCTGCCGAGAACATGGCCCGCATCTTCAATCACGGCTTTACCACGCGCAAGGAAGGCCATGGTTTTGGCCTGCACAGTTGCGCGCTCGCAGCGGTGGAGATGAACGGACACCTTCGCGTCCATAGCGATGGACCCGGCCAGGGAGCGGTTTTTACCCTGGAGATTCCGCTGGAGACGGCGCAAGTATTGCCTGCTGCCGTAAGCCTGTAGCCGTCAACCCACCAGCGCAATCAGTTGTTGGCGTTGCGCATCCGTGAGCATCGGGCCTCCACCTGCACCGGCGTTTTCCGCCATGCAGCGCGGGTTGCCTGTGCCGGGGATGACGCAGGTCACCGCCGGATGAGCCAGCAGGAACTTGAGCGCCAGTTGCGCCCAGCTATTGATCCCCACTTGCGCAGCCCATCCCGGTAACGGTTTGCCTTTCAAGCGTGCGAGCAAGCCACCGCCGCCAAAGGGCCGATTGCAGATCACCGCCACACCGCGCTCGCGACACAGCGGCAGGATTCGCTTCTCGACAGCGCGGTCGTCCAGGGCATAGTTGATCTGCAAAAAATCCATCGGTTCGGCTTTCAACACCGCCTCCACTTCGTCGTAGGCCGACGCCGTGTAATGGCTGATGCCGATGTAGCGGATGCGCCCTTCTGCCTTCCATTGACGCAAGGTCGGCAAATGGGTTTTCCAGTCCAGCAGGTTGTGAATCTGCATCAGGTCGATCCGGTCGGTCTGCAACAGTTTGAACGAGTGCTCCATCTGCGCGATGCCTTCTTCGCGGCCACGGGTCCAGACCTTGGTGGCCAGGAAGGCCGGCGAGCGCGGCCGATGGATCGACAGCAACTCACCGGTCGTCTGCTCGGCACGACCGTACATGGGTGAACTGTCGATCACCTTTCCACCCTTCTCGAACAAGGCACTGAACACCGCGTGCAGTTGTTTGTAAGCGGCATCGGAAGGCGCGACATCAAAACCGCGATAAGTGCCCAAGCCGACGATGGGCAACGGCTCGTTGCTGGAAGGAATGGCTCGGGTCAACATGTTCTTGCCTCCTGTGTGGCGAGGGGGCTTGCCCCCGTTCGGCTGCGTAGCAGTCGTAAAACCGTTGCATGTGGTGTACCGCGATTGCAGGTTTTGGGGCCGCTTCGCGACCCAACGGGGCGATGCGGCGTTCCGACAAGCCCCCTCGCCACAGAGGTGCTCGCACCCACATGGGCATGGGCGACTCTCCTGCACAGCTGAAATTGCTGGGCTACACTCTGGCAATGCTCCAGCAATAGCTGTCCCAAGGACCGAAGCAGTCCATGTCGTCCACTAAACTTAGCCGAATGTCGCGAACCCTGGTGTCTCTCTTCGCTTTCATTGCCGTTGCATACCTGCTGCTCTGCGCCGCGCTGTTCGTGTTTCAACGGGCCCTCATCTACTATCCGCAACCTCGCGCCATCGACACACCCGAATCGCTTCTTGCCTTGTCAGTCGCCGACGCGCAGGTGCTGGTAACCGTCAGGCCGCACGACGGGCCGAAGGCGTTGATCTACTTTGGTGGCAATGCCGAGGACGTTTCCCGCAGCCTGCCCGGGTTTTCGCAGGCGTTTGCGGATCATGCGATCTATTTGCTTCATTATCGAGGCTACGGTGGCAGTACCGGGTCGCCCTCCGAGGAGGCGATTCAGCGTGATGCCATGACCTTGTTCGACTTTGTCTACAACACCCACCCCGATATCGCCGTGATCGGGCGCAGCCTCGGTTCGGGCGTTGCCGTGCGTCTGGCCAGCCAACGCCCGGCCTCGCAGCTGATCCTGATCACGCCCTACAACAGCCTTGAAGACCTCGCCGCCCGCCAGTTTCCCTGGTTCCCGGTGAAATGGCTGTTGCAGGACAAGTTCGAATCCTGGAAATACGCCGCTCACATCACCGTCCCGACGTTGTTGGTTGCGGCCGAACACGACGAAGTCATACCGCGCGCAAGCACAGACCAGCTCTACACCCATTTCGCCAAGGGTGTGGCCTCGCTGCAGGTCATACCGGAAACCGGCCACAATACGATCTCCGAGAGCCCTAAATACCTTAAGATGCTGGGTGCCGCGTTGTGAGGGCCATCACAACCGCAGGCCTATATGGAGGCGGGCATCAGATCGAAATGAACACTTAACATTTTTTTTACAATTCAACTGGCATGGTATACGGCTGCGAGTTCTGCGGCTCATGATGAGCATTGCGCAGACCTTTAACAGAACAACGGAGCGTGGCATGGAGCCATCGGTGGTATCGACTCAAAAAAATACGTTGATCAGCAAACACTTACAGGGGGTTGTCATGCAAAGGCGTCCTTTGCGCAGGATGGGAATCAGTCGTACGCAGGCGCAGGCCTCATGACGGTTCTGGTTACTGGCGCCGCCGGTTTCATCGGGTATCACACCGTCAAGCGTTTGTGTCGCGAAGGCCTTGAAGTGGTCGGTATCGACAATCTCAACGACTACTACAGCGTAGAACTCAAACACGCGCGGCTCAAAGAGCTGGAATCCTTGCCGGGCTTTCGCTTCCAGGCCATGGACATCGTCGACAAACCGGCCTTGATGGCCCTGTTCGAAACTCACGCTTTTACCGAGGTTGTGCACCTGGCCGCCCAGGCGGGTGTTCGCTATTCACTGGACAACCCGGATGTTTATGCGCAGTCCAATCTGGTGGGCTTTCTGAATGTGCTGGAAGCTTGCCGGCACCATCGCCCCGCGCATCTGATCTATGCCTCGAGCAGCTCGGTGTACGGCACCAACAGCAAAATGCCGTTCAGCGTCGAAGACGCCGTCGATCATCCCATTTCGCTGTACGCCGCCAGCAAACGCGCCAATGAACTGCTGGCGCACAGCTATTGCCATCTCTATGGCCTGAAAGCCAGCGGCCTGCGCTTTTTCACCGTTTACGGACCTTGGGGGCGCCCCGACATGGCGCTGTTCAAGTTTACCGAGGCGATCATCAAAGGCTTGCCGATCGACATCTATAACCATGGCCAGATGTCGCGCGACTTCACCTATGTCGACGACATCGTTGAAAGCGTCGCCCGCCTGCGCACCAAGCCACCGGTGCCGAACGAGCCGGGCGCTGGCGTAAACCGGATTTTCAACATCGGCCGTGGCCAACCCGTGCCACTGCTGGAGTTTGTCGACTGCCTGGAGTCGGCGCTGGGCATCAAGGCCCAACGCAACTTCATGCCACTACAGGCAGGCGATGTGATCAAGACCTGGGCCGATATTTCGGCACTGGCCGAGTGGGTCGACTTCCGTCCTCAAGTGACGGTCGAGACCGGTGTAGCAGAATTTGTGAAGTGGTATCGCCACTTCTATCAGATATGAATCGAGCCCTTGATAAACAAAAGACCAAGGAGCAAGGGGGGACTCTATGAGCCAAGACATTTTTGTATCTGTACTGATTCCAGCAAAGAACGAAGCGAACAACCTCAAACCGTTACTTGAGGAAATCCGCGTCGCATTGGCCGATGAGGCCTACGAAATCATCGTGGTGGACGATGGCAGCACCGATTCCACCTTGCATGAACTGCGGCAGTTGAAAAACAACGGCCTGGACGCGTTGCGTATCCTGCGCCATGAGCGCTCGCTGGGGCAAAGCACCTCGCTCTACCACGCGGCAATCGCCGCCCGGGGGCAATGGCTGGCCACGCTTGATGGCGACGGTCAAAACGACCCTGCGGACATCCCCGGGATGTTGGCGCTGGTGCGTGGTGAAAAGGATCTGGTCGACGTTCAGCTGGTGGCCGGGCACCGGGTCAACCGCCGCGATACCGCGAGCAAACGCTGGGCTTCGCGCTTCGCCAACGGGCTGCGCAGCCGCCTGCTCAATGACTCGACCCCGGACACCGGCTGCGGGCTGAAGCTGATCGAGCGCGCGGCGTTTCTGCGCCTGCCGTACTTCGACCACATGCATCGGTACATTCCCGCGCTGATCCAGCGTCACAACGGCCGAATGATCGTCCACCCGGTCAACCACCGGCCGCGCACCGCCGGGGTGTCCAAATACGGCAACATTGACCGCGCCCTGGTGGGGATTCTCGACCTGTTCGGCGTGTGGTGGCTGATCAAACGCACGCGGTTGAACACCAACGCGCAGGAGATCGAAGGATGAACCTCTCCCGCGAAACCCTGTGGCTGGTGGTCGGCTTTGCTGGCCAGATCGCCTTTACCGGTCGCTTCATCCTGCAGTGGCTGTACAGCGAATACAAAAAACGCAGCGTGATCCCGGTGAGTTTCTGGTACCTGAGCATTGTCGGCAGCGCCCTGCTGCTGGCGTATGCCATTTACCGGGCAGACCCGGTGTTCATCGCTGGCCAGGCCTTTGGTTCCATCGTCTATCTGCGCAATTTGCAATTGATTGCCCGCACCAAACACCTGAAGGACTGAGCCATGCGTAAATCCCTGTCGCCTGGCATTGAATGCCTGGGCCTGGTGCTGCTTGCCTTGCTGTTGATCGGCGCTGGCCTTGGGCTGCGTCAACCGCAAAACGTCGACGAGGAACGCTTCCTCGGCGTAGCGCTGGAAATGCTGCACAACGGCTCGTGGCTCATCCCACACCGTGCTGCGGAGATCTACGGCGATAAACCGCCGGTCTTCATGTGGATGGTAGCGTTCTTCGCGTGGCTCACCGGCCTGCCCGCCCTCGCCCTGTATATTCCGGGGATGTTGTCGGCGGCGACGGTCACGGCCGTGGTCTACGACCTGGGCCGCCGGCTGTGGAATCAGCGCATTGGTCGAATAGCGGCGCTGTTGTACCTGGCCACGTACCAGACTTACAGCATCCTGCGTACCGGCCAGATCGACAGCCTGTTGATTCTGTTCACCTCCCTGGGCCTGTACGGACTGGCGCGGCACCTGCTGCTCGGGCCAGCCTGGCGCTGGTTTTACGTGGGCTGCGCCGCCATGGGCATTGGCATAATCACCAAAGGGGTCGGCTTCGTCCCGGCCTTGATGCTGATTCCGTATGCCTACGCCGTGCGCAAAAACTGGTCCGGCGTGGTGGCCATGCCCGGCCAGAAGCGCAAGTGGTTCCTGGGCTTTTTGGTGGCGCTCGGCGCCATCGCGATCTGGCTGCTGCCCCTGGCACTGTCCATCGTGCTCAATGGCACCGCGGATGAAATCGCCTATGCGCGAGAAATCCTGTTGCGCCAGACAGCGGGACGCTATGCCGCCGCGTGGGACCATCGCGAACCGTTCTGGTACTTCTTCGTCAACGTGATCCCGCAATACTGGCTGCCGTTGGTGCTGACCCTGCCGTGGCTGGTGCCGGCCTGGCGCAAGCAACTGAGCAAGCACGACGGTCGAGTACTGGTGTTGTTGAGCTGGGTCGTGCTGGTGGTGCTGTTTTTCTGCCTGAGCACCGGCAAACGCAAGCTGTACATCTATCCGGCGTTGCCCGGTTTGGTGCTGGTGGCGGCGCCGCTGATTCCCTGGCTGCTCAAGCGCTGGTTCGGTAAACGTCCACGCGCTATGCGGGTATTCCGGGCGATCGTGGTGGCCTGGTTCGTTCTGTGGTTCGCCCGCGGGTTTATCGAGCCGATCAAGGAAGGTCCGAACCCCCATGAAGCGATCATGGCGCAGGCGGCGACCATGACTCACGGCGCCGATCTGGTGTTGGTCAACTGGCGCGAGGGCCACTGGTTATTCGCCCGGCAGCCGATCGTACATTTCGGGATGACCAACTCCACGGTCGAACTAGCGGCGCAGTGGCTGCGCGAGCACCGTGATGCCTATGCCTTGGTCCCGGACGAAGTGCTGAGCCAGTGTTTCAATCCCGAGGCCGCTCATGAGCTCGGCGAAACGTCTCGTGCGCAGTGGTCGATCGTCGGCGCCGATGCCGATAACGGCAAATGCCAGCCCGGACAACCCGCAAAGGTCTATCGCTTCAGCTGGGACAAGGACAAGTAATGAGCAAGAGATGGACGCTGGGAATATTTTTCATTGTTGTACTGCTTGGCGCCTACGCGGTTTCCGCACATTTCATGGTCCACCAGCAGCTGTATGCGTACTGGCAAAACCTCTGGCATGGCAATCAGGCGCCCGATAAAAATATCTGGCTACCGGACTATAAAGCCGTGATCCAGGCCAAGCCCGTAGCGGACATCACCAATTTGTCCGGCATCGCCTATGACCCGGACCACGATCGTCTGCTGGGTATCACCAATGGTGCGCCCATGCAGATTGTGGCAATGAGCCGCAATGGTGATCTGCTCGAACGTTATCCGCTGATCGGCTTCCAGGACACCGAAGGTCTTGCTTACATAGGCAACGGACGCGTAGTGATCGCCGACGAACAGTTGCAGCGACTGTACGTCGTCACCTTGCCGGACAGCCCTGGCCCGATCCATGTCGAGAACGCCCCGTTTGTTGCCATCGAGATCAACCTGAGCGAACACAACAAGGGCTTTGAAGGCGTGACCTATGATGCGGCCAATGATCGTATCTTCGCGATCAAGGAACGCGATCCGCGGCAGCTGTTTACGGTCACGGGCATGCTGGCGTCCATTGGCAGCCCGTTGCAGGTCCGCATCAAGGACTTGACCCACTGGATCGACCGTAGCGTCTTCGGCCTGGATCTTTCCGAGGGTTACTACGACCCGCAGACAGGCCACTTGCTGTTATTGAGCGAGCAGTCCAGCAACCTGACCGAACTGGACCAGGACGGCAACTTCGTCAGCTTCCGCTCTCTGCTCGGCCTGAATGACCTGAAAAAAACCATACCGCAAGCCGAAGGCATGACCATGGACACTTCCGGCGAGCTCTACATTGTGAGCGAGCCCAACCTGTTCTATCGGTTCAGCAAATCAAAGGCTGCTGTGGCGCAGAATCAGCAGAAGCAATAATGGGGTTTGTGCTGGTTTGGCCGGCCCCGACCATCTATCGGACTAGTTTCCAATCTCTGCGCCATTGAGGACATTCCGGGTCTTTAATGGTTGCAGGATTCCAAGCCAGCCCCCCAATCCCGTCCAGAAACACGACGTCCAAGCGGGGCTGACACCTCGCACCCCACTGCGTACGCATCGGGAGACTCGTCATGAAAATCGTCGTGATTGGCGGTACCGGGCTGATCGGCAGGCAGCTCTGCAAAAACCTGCAAGACCTGGGGCATGAAACCCTGGCCGCATCACCGAGCACTGGCGTCAACACCCTCACCGGCGAGGGCCTGCAAAACGCCTTGCAAGGCGCCGACGTGGTGGTCGACGTGGCCAACTCGCCCTCCTTCGAAGACGCTGCCGTGCTCGAGTTCTTCGAAACCTCCGGGCGCAACCTGCTCGCTGCCGAGAAAGCCGCCGGGGTCAAACACCATGTCGCGCTGTCGGTGGTAGGCACCGAGCGCATGCTCGACAGCGGCTATTTCCGGGCAAAAATGGCCCAGGAAACACTCATCAAGGACTCAGGCATTCCTTACACAATCCTGCGGGCCACGCAGTTCTTCGAGTTCATCGGGGCCATTTCGTACTCAGGCGTGCAGGATGGCGACGCAGTGCGCCTGACCTCCGCCGCGTTGCAACCGATTGCCGCGTTCGATGTCGCGACGGCGTTGGCGAAAGTCGCGGTGCAAGCGCCGAGCAATAACACCCTGGAAGTGGCCGGGCCTGAGCGCTGGCCGCTGGTGGAGTTCGTGCGCTTGTTTCTGCAACACACCAACGACCCGCGCCAGGCCCAACCGGACGACACAGTCCCCTACTTCGGCGCGCCGATCGATGACCACTCACTGACGCCGGGCGAGCACCCCATCGTCGGGCCGACACGCTACGAAACCTGGCTCAAGAGCAATACTTGAGGGGCCCCCTAGACCAACCGCTCGATCTTCTGATGCTGCCAGACCATTTTGTAATACAGCGTCTGCAGCATCAGCATGCCCAGATACGCCACCGGAAACGCCATCCATACCCCTTGCAGTCCAAAGTGCGCATCCAGCAAATACGCCATCGGCAACTGCATCCCGACCACGCAAACGATCGACACCACCACCGGCACCAACACCGTGCCGCTGGCGCGCATGATGCCGCCGACAATCGCCTGAAAACCAAACACCAACAGGCTCCAGAGCATGATGTGCAACAAGTGCTCCGCCATTGCCCGGGTGGAATCATCCGTGAGGAACAACCCCAGCAACCAGTGCGACAGCAGATAACCCAACACCACCAGGCCACCGGTCAGGCACACGTTGATCAACAACCCGGTACGCAAAATCGCCCCCATGCGCTCAATGCGCCCTGCCCCGATCGCCTGCGCACCAAGGATCGACGCCGTGATCGCAATCGACAGCGCCGGGAACTGCACGTAGTTGACGATCTGCGTCACCGCCCCGTACGCCGCCGTCGCCTGGGAACCGTGCTGGTTCACCAGCGCCAGAATCACCAACTCCGACAACGACAACACCACCAGCGCCAACAACGGCGACACCGTATCGCTCACTCCACGCAGCAACTGCGTGAACAACACAAACACCAACAGCGACGGCAAGATCCACATCATCACATGTGCATACGCCACCGCATCGTCCAGCACATCCCCCGGCGTGCCCAAGCCCTGCAACGCCGGCCGGGCAAACACACTGCCCAACACCGCCGCCACCAACCCGATCATCGCCCCCAACAGCAACGTCGAACCGGCGATGGCCTTCACCAGATGTGGCTCACGGGCGCCCCAAGCCTGGCCGATCAACACCCCTGCACCGGCGCCGAGGCCGATAACCAGAGCGATGAAGAAAAACACCACGGGGAACATGCCCGATACCGCCGCTAACGCCTGGGTGCCGAGCAATTGGCCGATGTAGATGCTGTTGATGGTGCCGGACATGGACTGGAGGAAGTTGGAGAGGACCATGGGGGCGAGGAATAGGAGGTAGGTTTGCCAGAGGGGGGGTTGGGGTTTGGCTGGGGTTTGCATTGAGGGTCCGTCTCGGGTGAGGGCTGGCATTTTGGAAATTCTACGCTAGGGGACTGGGAATAACGCGCTCCTATTTTGTGGATTTGGATGTGTAATGGCTGCTTCCGGGCTAGGCCGAAAGCGAACGATCGACGGATGAGTGCGTGTTCGTTAAGCTTCTATTTTTCACGGAAGGTCGAGTCAGTGACGAAGGTTTACCAGGGAAGCTGCCTTTGTGCAGCGGTCAGCTACGAGATGCTTGTTCCGCCAAAAGCGGTGAGTCATTGCCATTGCGGTCAGTGTCGGAAAAGCCACGGGGCAGCATTCGCTACTTACGGCAGTGTTCTACACAGTGAGTTTCGGATCTCGAGCGGCGCAGCTGATATCAAGTCCTACCCTTCGTCCGAATCTGTGCTTCGCCAGTTCTGTGCGCACTGTGGCTCGACCTTGTTCTGGTCAAGAATTCAAGGCGAGTACGCCGATTGGATTTCTGTAGCTCTGGCCACGCTGGACACTCCCTTCATACCGCAGAAACAGAAACATATTCATGTTGCCTCCAAGGCACCATGGTATGAGCTTCCCGAATCGTATCCGCCGTGCGAATGAGCGCTAAGCAGATACTCGACGCTGCATGCTCCGGACTCCAACTTTCAACCAAACTAATCACGCCAGCTTTACATACAAGTCCTACACCCACCTCGGAAATCGCCCCTACCCCCTACTGGCGCGAAGAACCTATAGTCACCCCGCCGCCCACGAAGCGACCAGGTTTGGCGACCTGCAGATCGGATCAGTCCCTTTAAATCTGATTCGGAGTTTCACCTATGGATAGATACATGCCCCTAACCGGAATCGACCTGATCCCGGCCTCCCTGCTCATCGACACCCAAGCCCCACTCGACGTCCTGCAAGCCATGGCCGACTACCGCGTCCGCACGGTCACGCAGGTGCTGGAAAACATCGCCTTCCGCGCCGAGATCGGTTGCGACACGGTGGTGCTGTCGGATTTTGCCAAACTGCTGGCCATTCCCCTGCGCGACGGCTGTGATTTGATGGATGTGATCGGTAGACGCTTGCGGGCGCAAGCAGCGGAGTAAATGAAAACGGGCGCCTGACTGGCGCCCGTTTTTTTGTGCCCGCAAATCGTGATGCATCAGCCGCCACCAGACACCTGACCTTTAACCAATCTGCTCGAACCGCCGCCGCTTCATGAACAATCCCATCCCTATCGCCACGGCAAAAACCGACAGCAACCCCAGATCAAACCCCAACAAGCGGATCTGGCTTGCAGCAACGCAGCCGACCGCACCTGCCGCCACCAGCACCACCCCTAGCCACTTGCGTAGCAGATACGGCTTGAGAAACCGATCGAACAGAAAGAACAGCACCAGGGCAATGACCAGTTGGGTAATTTCGGACATGTGTGTCTCCAGTCAGGTCTTGATGATCAGTGTCGAGAGGGTGCGTTGCGGGCCGATACCGCCGTTGACCTGCGCCTCTATGCTGACCAGTACGTCGCCAGCATGGTAGGTGGGCAGGATTTCATTGGCATACATGCGCACACCGGTCCCTACAGGAATACCCACGTAAGAGGAGGCCACGGCGGTGGTGGCGGCAGCGAAGGCCGTGGCTGCAAGGTTGGCGATCTTGGTGCGTTGGGCATTGAGGGCATCGCCCTGTTGCCGGGTCAGCGGTTTGGAGATACCGATCATCATCACGCACGGCAAGCTCTTGGCCTGCATCTTGTCGTACACCTCGACGACCTTGCTGTTGACCTCATAGTGGGCGCTTTTCGCTTCGCCAAAATGCAACTCGCGCAGGCGTCCGCGTTCGCTGTCGGTGAGGGTGATCTGCGAGACGTTGAAGACGATCCCGTGAGTGCCCATGTATTGGAAAGTCCCTTCGAACTTCATCCCGCGCATCCTTTCGAGGCAAAGAGGGCGATTCTCTACAAGGTGCGCATTGGATTCAAATCATTTCACCTTGCTGGCAAGGTGTGTACTCGGTTTGTCAGCACTTGAATGATATCAGCGCCTCGTCAGGCGCCCGTTTTGTTTTTTTCGAACCCGGCCAACACGCAGAGGTCGAAACAAGTGATGGCATCGCCACTGATCACAGGCCGCTGGCCTGCTTCATTCAAGGGCGAAGCCAGTAGCTCACACCACTGTAGGGTGCGCCGGATAATTTCAGCAGGCCCGGATTCTGCCGGGGCAAGTGCTGGCTGCTGCTGACATCCAATGCTCCCGTATTGGAGTACCTGACATGACTCAGTCAATGCGGTTCTTCTTATCGATCGTCCTTGCGACAGCTTCACTGGTATCGGCAAGTTTCCTGAACACCGCAGGTGCGGCAACTGCTGAGGATCTGAATGCCGACTCTCAACAAGCGTTGCAAACTCTTTACAAGTCCACACCGTTGGCCGAATCAATTTCGCACAATGCCAAAGCGATTCTTGTCTTTCCGAATATCGTCAAGGCAGGCCTTGTGTTCGGCGGCAGCTACGGTGAAGGCGTATTGTTGAAGAGCAAGAAAGTAGAGAATTATTACAACTCCGTAACCGGGTCCTGGGGGCTACAGGCAGGCGCACAGTCGTATGCCTATGCGGTATTCCTGATGACCGACAAAGCCGTGGACTATGTACGTAAAACCAAGGGTTGGGAAATCGGCGTAGGCCCCACTGTTGTATTGGTAGATGCGGGGGTAGCGAAAAATCTGTCCAGTACGACGCTGAAGGGCGATGCCTACGCGTTCATTTTCGACCAGCAAGGGTTAATGGCTGGGGTCAGCATCGAAGGCACCAAGATTTCCCTGATCAAGCGTTAGAACCGGTCGTTTGGCGCTTACGCGCGCAAGCGGTGGAGTGAAATGAAGACGGGCACCTGAGGGGCGCCCGTTTTTTGTGCCCGCGATTGGTGATGCATCAGCCACCCTGGAGCGCTACTGCATGCTTTCGATCAAGGCCTTCACCAAAGCCACGGATCATCTCCAGCAACGACTTCACCCGCAGCGGCAGATTCCCGGCCGGGTACACCGCGTGCATCTGCGGGCTCTCACCGCTGCTGGAGGTGAGTTTGTACTCGGGACACACCCGCAGCAGGCGCCCCGCTTCCACTTCGGGCTCCGCCAGCCAGTCCGCCAGACGGGCGATGCCGAGGCCCGCCAGGGCCGCCTGGAAAGCCGCCGAACCGGAGTTGAAGCGAAACTTGGGATCAGCCCGAAAGCTGATGGCCTGCGCCTCACTGCGAAAATTCCACTCCTTGAGAATCCGCGGCGCCGTGTGCAGGATCAGCGAGTGCGCCTCCAGCGCCTCAATGGAGTCGGGCACCCCGCGCCGCTCCAGGTACCCGGGGCTGGCGTACAGGTAACGTGAATAACTCCAGAGCGCATAGCCAATCAGATCACTGGATTGCGGATACCCGCCACGAATCGAGAAGTCCAGTTTGCTCTTGGCCGGGTCGATGGTTTCATCGGTGAAAATCACATCGACGTTCACATCTGGATAACGCTCGCCGTACTGCGCGATCAACCGGGGCAATACGCCATGCCCGAGAAGCTCGGGGGCGGAAAAGCGAACCCAGCCGCAGGCCTGGCCGCTGATTCCTGCCAGGTCTTCATCCGCCTCACGTTGCAGATCCAGCATTTTGTAGGCGTGCGGCAACAAGCGCTCACCCGCCTCGGTCAAGCTCACGGCATTGGAGGAGCGATTGAACAACTTGCCCCCGACACTTTCCTCCAAGGCCTGAACCGCGCGGGTCAGCGCGCTGGGAGAGCGCCCCAGAGTACGTGCTGCCGCGATGAAGCTTCGCTTGCGAGCCACCGTTGCGAAGGCCTCAAGTTCCCCCAACATATTCAATGCCACTCACCCACCTCATTGCACTTTTCACAACGTGGCATTGCAACACAAAAAAGGCCCTTCCGTTAACCTTCCCGTTCAACCCACAAGGATGTAGGCAACAGGAGCAGAAGGACGTGTCGAAGCTGGATGAAATCGTCGGGAAATCCGAGGCTGGTATCGGTGAAGAAGTTCGTGAATGGCTACGGGAAAAATCAGCGACTTCAACCCGACAGGAGATACTGCAAATTCATGTGTCGCTCGAAGAACAGCGCACACTTCAAGCCGGCCTGGCATCGCTGACCGTGACCGACAGCGCCTCGGGTATCCGCCACATGCCGGCCTTGGGGGAGTTGCTGGAGCGTGTACTGTGCGCTGAGAAAATCCAGCAGTTGCGCAACTTTCCTCAGGCCCGAGAGGTGGCGATGATCGTCAGGGGGCTGCCGCTGGGCCCGCAACTGCCCGCCACGCCCTACGACATGGAGCCGGGTATCGAACACCTGTCGGTTCTGGCCGGGGCTATCTTGTCCGTGCTGCAAACCCTGCAAACCCATCCGCTGGCGTACGAGGGTGAAAGCGACGACACGGTGTTCCGCCACGTATCGCCCAAGCACAATCGAGAGAGCGAAAAGAGCTCCTATGGCTCACGCACTGACCTGGACATGCATGTCGACAACCCTCACCTGCCCTTGACTTGCGAACCCGTCTCGCAGCTGTCGGCCTGCCCGGAGTATCTGACCCTGACCGGCCTGCGCTGCGAGCTCGACGTGCCGACGCGCATCGTCGCCATTGAGGACGTACTGGCCATGCTGCCGGCCGGCGTCGAAGAAGAATTGTCACGACCGCACTTCGCCGTTCGCCGACCAGCCTCCTTCGGCAAACAGGGGAATGTGCTGGAAAACGTTCCTCTGCTGTACAGAAGCGCAACCGGTGGCCTGTATTGCCGCTACAACAAGGCAAGTGTCGAAGCGACCTGCGTCGACGCGCAGTTTGCCCTGCAACTGTTCACCGCTGCCGCCAATCATCCCGATGTCGTGCGCCACATACTGCTGCAACCGGGGGACATGCTGATCTTCAAGAACCAGCAAACCCTGCATGCCCGGGACGGTTTTACCCCCCGCTACGACGGCCGCGACCGCTGGATGCTGCGCGTCTTTGGAGTCAACGACCCGGCACGCGTGGTGCCGGTGGCCCCTCACCAACCCTTCATCGGCAGAGCCTGATTTCATGATCGATATTGTCATCCTTTGCGTGTTCGCCTTCTCCGCCGGCCTGATCGATGCGGCGGTGGGCGGCGGCGGACTGATCCAGATACCCGCGCTGTTCAACGTGCTGCCCACGGCACAACCGGCGGCGCTGCTGGGTACCAACAAGGTTGCGGCAGCCTGCGGCACCGCATTCGCGGCCCGGTCCTTCGTGCGCAAGGTGGTGATCAACTGGAGTCTGGTGATCCCCGCCGCCTGTGCGGCGTTTGTCATGTCCTTCTTCGGTGCGGCCACGGTGTCGTTCGTTCCCCAGTCGGTGATCCGGCCAGCGGTACTGGTGTTGATCGTGCTGATGGCGATCTACACCTTCTGGAAAAAGGACTTCGGCGCCCTGCACAAACCCATGCACATCGGCACCAAGGAAAAACTGCTGGCGATCGTCATCGGCGGTGCCATCGGCTTCTACGACGGACTTTTCGGTCCCGGCACTGGCAGCTTCCTGATCTTCCTGTTTATCCGCTGCTTCGCCTTCGACTTCCTGCATGCCTCGGCGTCGGCCAAGCTGGTGAACATCGCGACCAACGTAGCGGCGCTGATGTTCTTCATTCCGACCGGTAACGTGCTCTACCTGATCGCCATCCCCATGGCGGCATTCAACATCCTCGGCGCGCTGACCGGCACCTGGCTGGCGGTTCATAAAGGCGTGCCCTTTGTCCGGGCGCTGTTCCTGGTGTTGCTGGTGATCCTGATCAGCAAACTGTCCTACGACCTGTTCATGTATACCTGAGGAAACCTACATGTATCCCATGTTCGATCGCCTGGTGGCGCTACTCGATGCCCGCGCAGCCTCCTACCGGGTATTGATGCACGATGCCGAGGGCCAGTCGGCGCGGGTCGCCGAGATCCGTGGCACCGAGCCCGGCCAAGGCGCGAAGGCCATGCTCTGCTCGCTCAAGGGGCAGGCCGAACCCTATGCCCTGGTGATATTGCCGGGGGACCAGAAGCTCGACATGAAGAAGGTTGGAGCGGCTCTGGGTGGGAAAAAAGCCGAACTGGTGAAGGCTGAAACCGCTATGGAACTAACCGGGTGCCGGATCGGTGCCATCCCTCCTTTCGTCTTCGATGAGCGGATTCAATTGATCGTCGATCCGGCCCTGACCACAGGCTATAGCGAAATCGCCTTCAACGCCGGTCGGCTGGATGCGTCGATGGTGCTCGATACGCAGGATTATCTGGCGATTGCCAAGCCTCGATTGCTGGATATCAGCCAGGCCTGAGCACATCGCTACTGCGTGGGGGGATGCGGTTTCAACCATTGCTGGCGTCGATAGTCACCATCACGTCAATGAAGTTCTCATAAAAAATCCTCGGCGTAACATCCGCTCCATACCCAACCAATAACACCCCGGAGCACACCATCATGAAACGCCAAACCCTTCTCAGCATCGCTTTCTCGGTTTTTGCAGTAAACGCTTTCGCTGCTTCCCCTGCTCACCCGGTCGTCGCTGAAGGCGGCTCGGATCGATTGATTGAAAGCCGTGTGGCTGAAGGCGGTTCGGATCGTCTGATCGAGAATCGCGTTGCTGAAGGTGGCTCGGATCGTCTGATCGAGAATCGCGTCGCCGAAGGTGGCTCCGATCGCCTGATCGAGAACCGCGTTGCTGAAGGTGGTTCGGATCGTCTGATCGAAAACCGCGTTGCTGAAGGTGGCTCCGATCGCCTGATCGAGAATCGCGTTGCTGAAGGTGGTTCGGATCGTCTGATCGAAAACCGCGTTGCTGAAGGTGGCTCGGATCGTCTGATCGAAAACCGCGCTGCATGAATGAGTGGCTTTAGCGCAACACTCGACCAAAGAACCCGGCCTCATCAGCCGGGTTTTTTCATGCGCTTTTTTTGCCTGACTGAATTAGCCCAGCCATCACGTCCTCACACCCTGTTTGATCCGAATAGCACAGCTTTCTATTGCAGCAGCGTCATTCAGTGCCTGGACATCAGGCCGTGAAGAACGCCCAACCTTAAGCCCGGCTCGGAAGGACTCATGTGCGAGATGCCGAATACCTTGAACGCCGCCAGCATGAGCACCAGACCACCGGGCAAGATACTCAGGCGATGGGGTGGCAAGCCCGCCAATTTGAGTTGTTTAACATGCCCCACCTCCAGCAGACGCAATGACAAGCGCAGCAGACCGCCGTAGGTGATACCGCTTTGACCGTCGTCATTCAAGCCATTGGCCTTGAGCACTTTGGCCAGCATCCGTGCGGTGCCTGAAGAGCCGATAGTCTGCTGCCAACCCATTGCACGATAACGACGGGTAACTTTTTCAAACTGTAGAGTGGCCATTCGCTCAGCCTCCAGGAGTGCTTGGGCCGTGATACAGCCCCCCTGAAAATAACGCGCGCCAAGGGTGCCGCTGCCAATGGCAATGCTCTCGGTCAACAGGGGCTGCGTGCCCTGCCCCAGAATCAATTCAGTGGAGCCGCCGCCGATATCCACGACCAGTCGCATACTCTCTGTATTGGGTATCGTATGGGCAACACCGGCGTACACCAGTCGGGCCTCTTCATGCCCGGAGATGACGTCGATACGAAAACCCAGGTGCTGCTCCGCGCTGGCCAAAAATAATTGCGCATTGTCGGCTTCGCGCACGGCACTGGTCGCCACTGCCCGCACGCGACCCGCCTCAAAGCCGCGCAGTTTTTTGCCAAACCGCGCGAGTGCTTGCCATCCCCGATCCAGCGCCAACTCGTCCAGCGCCCCGCCCTGAAACCCCTCCGCCAAACGGACAGGCTCACGCAGGGTTTTCACTTCCTGGATAACGAACCCCTGATTACGCCTGACCGACTGGCCAATCATCATGCGAAACGCATTGGACCCCAGGTCAATGGCCGCAAACAGGGAGGCGTCTTTCATAGGGGGATTCCTGGCAAATTCATCAGCCCGCAGACGGAGTTCCGCTGAGCGCTCAAGACGGTTTGCGAGGATCTTGCCATCAGGTCGATGACACGAAGATGACACCCTCTGAATAGACTGGTGGTCGAGCTGTCTTAAGGAGCTTTCTTGAGGAGCTTTCTTCGATGCACAAAGAAACCGTCATCGTTCTGTAACCTTCCGACAGCAATACTCAGGCTATTCGCTACGTGCTGTTTTTTTTGCTGCCCCTTCGGCAGCTTTTTTTTGCCTGTTGATTTGGGCAGCAGCTTGGCCAAGCCTTTTCCGGCGGACGCAGGTCGGCTTCGATCAGCGCCTTTTGGCACCTCCAATAAAGTGCCTGCCTGCCCTTTCGCCTCGCCTCTGAATCATCAACAACGACCGTCCGTAACCCCGCCCCGACGGCCTCTCACCCTTCGCTATTCTTAACCACACACACCGCGGGCACGGCTTGCGGCATCAGAACCAGGAGTAAGGATCCGGGTAAGGAGTGCGCCACTTCTAACAGAGTATCGAATGATGAAAATGCTACTGATGGTCGAGTTTCCCCATGAGCCGTTCAACGCGTTTGTCCGGTCGGGGAAGATCGGCGAAATCATGAACCGTATCCTGGACACCATTAAGCCCGAGGCGACTTATTTCACTGAGCAAGATGGCATGCGAAATGGGATTTTTCTGATCGATATCGTGGATCCCTCCGAAATCCCCGGATATGCGGAACCCTTCTTCCTCAACTTCCAGGCCAACTGCAAATTCCGTGTGGTCATGAACCCGCAGGACCTGCAAAACGCCGGTCTGGAGGAACTCGGAAAAGCGTGGGCGTGAGGCTCGATCAATGAGTGAGAAACCTGTGGCGAGGGAGCTTGCTCGCTCGCCACAAAGGCGAAGTACTGACGCTTACTGAACGGTTTTCAGCTTGACCACATCACCGGAGATTTTGGTGGTGTAACCGGTCAGGACCCAGGCCCAGAACCAGTTTTCCTGCACTTGGGTGTTGATCATGGCGTCGCCGCCCTTGGCCTGGATCGCCGCGTTCTGAGCGCGGATGAAACGGTTGTTCTGCTGGATCGGGATGACGCCGAACAGCAGCAGGCCAGTGGCAGTCGCTTCACTGTGGCCGACAACGGTGTACTGGCTGCTGTCGTATTGCTGGGTCTTCATCGGGGTGCCGGTGCAACCCGCCAGAACCAGGCCAAACAGGGCTACGGCAACCACTTTGCTGAGGTAATTCACTGTGTCACTCCATTAGAAATGCCCGGGATCCATCTCTCGGGCGGCGCATACTCTAACGGATGAAGTGGCTCATTGATATCACGCAACACTGAAAAAAACGGATCGATGAGGCACCGATCATTGCGGCTGAAACGTCTGCAGATAGGCCAACAGGTTTTCGATCTTTTCCGGATCGCTGAGGCCCCAGAAAATCATGCGGGTGCCGGGGACCACTTCCTTCGGTGCCTGAATGTAGGCGGTGAGTGTTTCGCGGGTCCAGACGACGCCTGATGATTTCATCGCGTCTGAGTACTGGTAGTCCGTCGTGCTGCCCGCGGGGCGCCCGAAAATCGCATTGAGTTGCGGACCAAAAAAACCTCGCGCCGAACTCCCTACTTGATGGCAGCCGCCGCAGATTCGCTTGAACAGTTTCTCACCCGCCTCAGCATCGCCGGCCGCTGCTGCTTGCGTGCTGAATAACCCCGTATTGAGCATCAAGGCGAAGGTGAGTACGGCGGCGTTTTTCATGTTCGGCTCCAAATCAGGTGTTGCTGACAGCAAAAGCGGGCGGCTATTTCATCATGACTGGCTGCTACGTCGAAACACTGATCTGGACCAGACGTGTCAATCAACCCACACTCGCTTGAAACTTCTTCCGGTAAGCCGCCGGTAACAGGCCCACTCGTTGCTGGAAAAGCCTGCGAAATGAGTTGCTGTCCTCGTAGCCCACTTTGTAGGTGATGCTGTCCAGGGTCATTCGCGTGGACTCGAGCAGTTGCTTTGCCTTCTCCAGACGCAGCGTTTGCAGGTAGGTCAGCGGCGTATAACCGGTGGCTTCCTTGAAACGCCGTTTGAAGTTCCTGACGCCGAATCCGAATCGCTCGGCCATGTCATCGATCAGCAGCGGCTGATGGAAGTGATCTTCCAGCCACGCTTGAACCCGCAGGATTTCGCCATCCCCATGGTTCTTCGGCATCGACCACATGACGTAGACTGATTGCTCGCTGCGTACGTTGTCGGCCAGCAAGTATTTGCCGCACTTCTGCGCCAGCTCCAGTGACGCGAAGCGGCGGATCAGATGCAGCAACAGATCCATGGCGGCCGTCGCGCCACCGCTGGTGATCACACGATTGTCTTCACAGAGTATCTGCGCCTCCTCCAGACAAGCCTCTGAGTACCGACGACGAAAAAGATCGGCGAAGGCCCAGTGCGTGGTGGCACGAATGCCGTTCAGCATGCCCGCTTCGGCGAGCATGAACGCCCCCGTACACATGGAAGCCACGACGGCACTCTGGGCGTGCTGTTGACGCAGCCACGGTCCATAACCGGGAAATGCCGGCAAGGCGTCCTTCAGGGTGAAGAGAAACCCCGGGATCAGCACCAGATCGGTTCGGGAAATGTCGACGATGGATCGGTCCACGCGCAGCACCTGCCCTCCCCATGCGGCGACATCGGCGCCATCCAGGGAGGCGGCAACCACTTCAAACGGCGCGCTGGCGGTGTCGGCGAACAGGTTGGCGGCACTGAGCACCTCCAGCGCCAGGGTGGCGCTGGCGGCGGAACATTGATCAGCCAGTAGCAGGGTGACGTGCATGAATGATCCAGATTGCGCATTTCGCATGAAAAAAGTCATTTGTGCACCTACCTTATCCGATTTCCGCCCCCTAAAGTTCACCGGTCATTCAATCCTCGGCGTACTTATGAATCTCTGGTTCCGACTTATCCTCATGCTGTTCCGTCGCCCGTGGCGCAAACCGGTGGACGGCCTGGCCACCACCGTCATCCGTATGCGCGTCTGGCCGCTCGACCTCGACCTCAACCGGCACGTCACCAATGGCCGCTATTTCACCCTGGCCGATATAGGCCGCATGGATTTCGTACTGCGCAGCGGCGCCTTTCGAGTGGCCTTGCGCAACAAGGCCGTGCCGATCGTTGGCGATACCTGGGGCAAGTTTCGGCGTGAGCTGAAGCTGTTCGAATCGTTCGAGATTCATACCCGCATACTCGGCTGGGACGATAAGTGGAGCTTTATGGAACATCGCTTCGTGAGCAAAGGACGGGTGATTGGCGTCGTTATCATGCGGGGGCTGTTCCGCGCGGCCAAAGGCACGGTTGCACCGGTCGAGTTCGTCCGCGAACTGGGATTGGCCGAACAGTCACCCGAGATGTCGATGTGGCTGACGGCCTGGTCGCAAAGCTGCGACGACATGAGCCGTCAGCTGCGAGGGGAAGAAGGCCTGGTTGCCCAACCGCCCCTCTGATCAAGCGAAATCCCTTGTAGGAGCGGGCTTGTGTGGCGAGGGAGCTTGCTCCCGCTCGGCTGCGAAGCAGTCGTAAACCCTTTGCATGCGGTTCAACTTTGAAATGCCGGGGTCGCTGCGCGACCCAACGGGAGCAAGCTCCCTCGCCACACAAGCCCGCACACACTTTTTGAGCTGCATGGCCCCGGCTACTTGGACTCGAGATATGCCCCTTGTGGGAGCGAGCCTGCTCGTGATGAGGCCATCGCGCTGGCTGGCGTCGATGCAGCAATCGCAATAACGTCCGCCTGAACCACCTCGGGCTTTTCCTCCGCGCCCTCCCCGTTCAGCGCCTTGTTCATCTTTACCGTGTCCAGCGCGCCGACCCATTTGGCAATGGCCATGGTGCCGACGCCGTTGCCAATGGTGTTGGTAATCGCGCGTGCTTCCGACATGAACCGGTCGACGCCCAGCAACAGCACCATGCCCGCCACCGGAATGGTGCCAAGGGAAGACAACGTCGCCGCCAGGATGATGAACCCCGAACCCGTCACCCCCGCCGAGCCTTTGGAGGTGAACATCAGCACCGCCAGCACGATCAACTGGTCCATGAGGGTCAGCGGCGTGTTGGTCGCCTGGGCGATGAAGATCGCGGCGATGGTGTAGTAGATCGCCTGGCCGTCCGGGTTGAAGGTCAAGCCCGAGGGAATGATCATCCCGGCGACGGGTTTGGAAACGCCGGCCTTTTCCATCTTGGAAATCATCTGCGGCAGCACCGACTCCGAAGAGCTGGTGCCCAATACGGTGAACAGTTCTTCTTTGATGAATTTCAAAAACTTCCACAGGCTGAAACCGCTGTAGCGGCAGATCGGCCCGAGCACGAAGATCACGAACAACGCGCAGGTCAGGTACACGCACGCCATCAATTTGCCGAGGGAGAACAGCGAACCGAAGCCGTACTTGCCGATGGTAAAGGCAATCGCCCCGAACGCGCCGATGGGGGCCAGACGCATGACCATGTTGACGATGCGAAACATCCCTTGCATCAGGCTATCCAGCGTGTCGACGAACACTTTTGCGCGCGGCCCGACATGCGCCAGGGCCACGCCCAGCAGAATGGAGAACAGCAAGATTTGCAGGACGTTGCCCTTGGCGAAAGCATCCACGATGGTGTCGGGGATGATGTTCATCACGAAGTCCATGAACGACGCATGCTTCACTGCCGTGGTGTAGGTCGCCAGGCTGGAAGTATCCAGCGAGGCGACATCGATGTTCATGCCCGCGCCGGGTTTGAACACATCGACCACGACCAGGCCGACCACCAGCGCCAGTGTGGACACCACTTCGAAATAGAGCAGAGCCCGGAAGCCGACACGCCCCAACTCTTTCATGTTCTCCATGCGAGCAATGCCCGTCACCACCGTGAGGAAAATCACCGGGGCAAGGAGCATTTTGATCAGTTTGATGAACGCGTCACCCAAGGGTTTGAGCGCGGCTCCGGTCTCGGGAATGAACACCCCGACAATGGCGCCGAGAATGACCGCGATAAGCACTTGTACGTAGAGTTTGCCAAATATTCTTTTCATGACAGGGCCCTGATTTTTTATTGTTGTCAGGAAATGCCAAGGGACCGGATTCAGCGATCTGCCCCTTGGCGTTGTGCCGCAGTACTACCTTGAATCGGGGGAAAATATCAGCGGTTGATCAACGCAATGACTGCATCGGTGATCTGCCGGGTGGTGGCCGTGCCGCCCAGATCCGGGGTATGCAGACCGCTTTCGGTCACGGCTTCGATGGCCGACATCAGCTGTTTCGCCGCGGCCGCTTCGCCCAGGTGTTCGAGCATCATTGCCGCGGTCCAGAATGTGGCGATCGGGTTGGCCACACCTTTGCCGGTGATGTCGAAGGCCGAGCCGTGGATCGGTTCGAACATCGAGGGGAATTTGCGTGACGGGTTGAGGTTGGCGGTCGGCGCAATGCCCAGGCTGCCGGACAACGCGGCGGCCAGATCGGACAGGATGTCGGCGTGCAGGTTGGTGGCGACGATTACGTCCAGCGTCGACGGTTTGAGCACCATGCGCGTGGTTACGGCGTCGACCAGTTCCTTGTCGATCTTCACATCCGGAAAGTCCTTGGCGACTTCGTAGAAGATCTCGTCCCACAACACCATGCCGTGACGCTGAGCGTTGGATTTGGTGACCATGGTCAGGTGCTTGCGCGGACGGCTGCGCGCCAGTTCGAAAGCAAAACGGTGAATACGCTCGACCCCGGCACGGGTGAACACCGACACTTCGGTGGCGACTTCCTCCGGCAGGCCCCGGTGAACGCGACCGCCGTTGCCGGAGTATTCGCCCTCGGAGTTTTCCCGCACCACCACCCAGTCGATCTGATCCCCGTTGTGCAGCGGGCTTTTTACCCCTGGCAGTACGCGGGCCGGACGCACGTTGGCGTACTGGTCGAAGCCCTGGCAGATCGGCAGACGCAGGCCCCACAGGGAAATGTGATCCGGCACGTTGAGCGCACCGACCGCGCCGAAGAAAATCGCATCGAAGGTTTTCAGTTCTTCCAGGCCACCTTCCGGGATGTAGTAGCCGTTTTTCAGGTAGTTATCCGAGTTCCAGTCGAAGTGTTTGAAGGCCAGTTCGAAGCCGGACTTTTTCGACAAGGCTTGCAGCACCTCGACGCCCGCAGCGATCACTTCCACGCCGATGCCATCACCTGGAACCGCAGCAATTTTGTATGCGCTCATCATCAACTCCACTCTCGTTACGTTGTTGTTGTACCTGTCGAACGGGGGTGTTCAATCAGGGTGTGAGCGGAGTATATGTAGTGAGTAAATGAGCGTGAGTTACTCCAAATCACTACATAGATGAATTTGAGTTACCAATGAGCCAGACCCTGGATTTGTCATTTTTCTACCTGCTGGCCAACAAAGGCAGCCTCGCGGCGACGGCTCGAGAGCTGGGCGTGACCCCGCCGGCGGTGAGCAAACGCCTGACCGCGCTGGAAGCACGGTTGGGCATCCGCCTGGTCAACCGCACCACGCGCTCGATGAGCCTCACTTCGGAAGGTGAACTGTATTTTTCCCATGCGGCCCGCATCCTGACGCAGATCGATGAGGTCGAGCAGTTGATCAGCAGCAGCCGGGCAACCCCGAAAGGCCTGATTCGCGTCAACGCGTCTTTGGGTTTCGGTCGTCGCTACATCGGCCCTGCGTTGGGCGCGTTCTTCGCGCAATACCCGGAGGTGGAAATACAGCTGGAAATCAGCGATCACCCGCTCGACCTGGCGACTCACGGGTTTGACCTGGGCATTCGTTTTGGCACGCTGCCGGACGCGGCCTTTCATGCGCGCAAGATTGCGTCCAATCGCCGTCTGCTCTGCGCCTCGCCGCTGTACCTGGAAAAGCATGGCGTGCCGCAACGCCTGGCGGATTTGCAGCAACACAACTGCATCTTCCTGCGGCAAAACGAAACGCCCTACGGCGTATGGAGCTTTACCAACGGTGGGCGCACGCAAAACGTCAAAGTGCGTGGCGCGCTAGGCTGCAACGACGGTGAAGTGGCCCTCAATTGGGCGCTGGAAGGTCATGGGATTCTGCTGCGGGCCGAATGGGACATCGCCCGCTACGTGCGCAGTGGCCGCTTGCGCCTGGTGCTGGAGGACCAGACGCCGACCCGCGCCGATGTCTATGCCATCTACCCGCAACAGTTGCACCTGTCGGCACGAGTGCGCAGCCTGATCGATTTTCTGGTCGAGCGCTTCAAGCACATCGATCACCTGGATGAACCGGAATCTGTGCTCGACTGAACAGCGTTACGACATGTTGAACGCCACGGCGGCGCGAATCAGCGCCTTCAAGGCCGTTTCATCAATCCGGTCACCCTCATGAATATCGATGGCACGCCGGGTATTGCCATCGAGGCTGGCGTTGAACAGTCCTGAAGGGTCTTCCAGCGAGGCGCCCTTGGCGAACGTCATCTTCACCGCATTCTTGTACGTCTCGCCGGTGCAGATGATGCCGGCATGCGACCACACCGGAACGCCCCGCCACTTCAACTCCTCCACAACATCGGGGTCGGCCTGTTTGATGAGCGCTCGAACCCGAGCGAGCGTCTCGCCCCGCCAATCATCCAGCGCCTTGATTTTCGCCTCGATCAGCGCAGAAGCAGAGCCTTGCCCCTCAGTGTCCTTTGAACCGGCCGTCTCCTTGGTCATGGTGGTTATCCCTCTTCATGATGAATGTCGCCCGCCTCTTGAGTATCGCTTACTGGAGCGCGACGGCCTATCGATTGAATCAGCCTTAAGGCACGACGACCGCCCACAGACTGAATCCCGGCGCCCTGGCTGGTGGTCAAATAAGAGCTAATATTCATCTGTATTCCCCTGCAAAGGACTGCAATCATGAGCCGGCTCGAGTTACTGACCAAATGGAATCGCATGATCGTGCGGTTGCAGATCGAGCACGAAATCAGTGCCCGGGATTTCGAGAAGTTCAGCTGGAAACTGGGCATCCCTTGCGTGGTGCTGTCGGCGATAGTCAGCGCCAGCGTCTTTGGCTCAATCAGTGACTCATCGCCACCATGGCTCCAATATGCAGCCGGTATCCTTTCACTACTGACCCTGGTGTTGAGTTCAGTGCAGACCTTCCTGAACTTTGACACCCGGGCCGCCGGGCACAAAGACACCTCCGAGAAACTCGGTGCGATGTCTCGCGAGATTCAGGACGAAATCGCCAGCGGCAAGGACGAGGCTATCCTGGGCCCGATCGTTCTGGACATCCGCAAGCGCATTGATTCGATTCTGCTGGATGCCCCGACCCTGCCCAAGTCAACGATAAGGAAACTGGGGGATGTTCGCGTCCACCCGGAGACACAGCCAGAGGAGCAAGAGATCGTCCCGGCTTGAATAGAGGCCCGATGCTCCGCGACATCGTGACAGGAGGCGTTTGAGATGCAACTCATCACGTTGAAAATCGACAAGCCGGAAGCGACGAATTTCATTTTTGGTCAGACGCACTTCATCAAATCCGTCGAAGACCTCCACGAAGCGTTGATAAACGCCGTGCCAGGTATCCAGTTTGGCGTGGCTTTTTGCGAAGCCTCCGGCAAATGCCTGGTGCGATGGTCTGGCACCAATGCCGCCATGATCGAGCTTGCGCAGAAAAACGCGCAAGCCATTGCCGCCGGCCATAGCTTCATCATTTTCCTCGGCGACGGTTTCTATCCGCTGAACGTGTTGAACGCCGTCAAAATGGTGCCAGAGGTGTGCCGCATTTTTTGTGCAACAGCCAATCCAACCGAAGTGATTCTTGCCGAGACGGAACAGGGACGCGCGATCCTGGGCGTCGTGGATGGCTTCTGTGCCAATGGCATTGAAGGCGACGAAGACATCCTGTGGCGCAAAAATCTGTTGCGACAGATTGGCTATAAGTTGTGATCGACCGATGGGTTAAATGCAATCAAATCAAGATCACGCTAATAGCCGACAGTACTATAACTACATCAACCTACCGTTCGTCTCCATTTTTAAATTTTCTCAAGCCGCAAAGTTGACTAAACACTTTTAAGATCTAGAGTTCATTCACGATCTGCGGGAGGCACACTCAACGACACTAAATCCAGTGAAGGTATTTTCAGCAATCCGCAATCGTATAACCTGAACTTATGCTGCACCTGGCTTTAGCGCCAAGGTTCTACTGCAACAACAAGGAGCTGGACATGTCTAACGACACAATGGATATACTGGTCGCAATTGATACAGACACCATACTTGACAGTGTTGGCAAAAGTTTTAACGGCAATATATTTACTCTCAGCAATGACTCAACCAAGCCCAGCCAGCTTTACAGCTTTGCCAACAGCTTTGGCAGGCTTGACCAAAGCGTCATCTACATGATCGCCCCACGCAATAGCGTCATCGGCAATTCACAGGGAGGCAGCGAGCTGAACGTTCAGGTTAACCTCGGCGATACCATCCGCTGGCGCGCCACAACGCTGTCCAAGGGACTGGACCATGCGGTTGTCCTCTATCAATACTCTCAAACCGACGGCAAAGGACATATTGGCCATCAAAATCAAGATGGGCCTGCACCTTCTCCAGTCTATGGATCGCCATTGCCGATTATTAACTTTGACAACTACCCAGGCACGCCAACCAAACAGGCTGTTGAAAACTACTACTGGGAGGGCGACGCCCAAGTCCAAGGCAGCATCAGATATTCCTGGGCCTTCATGATTGTAGACAGCCAGAACAAAGTCCTTGGTTACTGTTCATGGGACCCGTACATCCAGATCATCTAAGCATGTCTTCTCCCTGCTCAACCAATGAGTAGAGATAACATAAAAACCCCGGAGACCAACGTCCGGGGTTTCTATTTATAACCCAACAAGTTTACTGGCCGGAATTCTGCACAAGTTGCTCAACGAAGAACTCCACATGCCCTCTCGGATGAGTCGGCAAAGGCCAGGTGTCGACGTTGTGAGCAAGTGCCTGGAAAGCTTGAGCGCACCTGGAGCGCGGGAAGGCTTCCAACACTGCGCGCCCCTTCTGCACGGCCTTGTGTGCACATTCGTCGTTCGGCACCGCGCCGACGTATTGCAGCGAGACATCCAGGAACATATCGGTAATCTTTTCCAGCTTGGCAAACAGGTTGCGACCTTCCGCCGGACTGCCCGTCATGTTGGCCAGCACGCGAAAACGCTGCAGACCGTAGTTCAGGTTGAGCAATTTGATCAGCCCGTAGGCGCCGCTGATCGAGGTGGGCTCATCGCACACCACCACCAGCACTTCCTGAGACGCGCGGATGAAATTGATCACTGAGCCACCGATACCGGCGGCCGTATCGATGATCAGCACATCCAGTTTGTCACTGATATCGCTAAAGGCCTGGATCAGCGCGCGGTATTGGGCAGGCTCCAGATGAGTCATGTTCTGCAAACCAGAAGAGGCCGGGGCGACACGAATGCCTCCAGGCCCTGGCATGAGTGCTTCGGACAGCTCGCAACGCCCTTCGAGAACATCGGCCAGTGTGTAGCGCGGGGTCAGCCCCAGCAGAATATCGATATTCGCCAGGCCGAGATCGGCATCCAGCAATACGACGCGCCGCCCCATTTTCGCCAACGCCAACGAGAGATTAACCGCTACCGTGGTCTTGCCCACACCGCCCTTGCCGCCGGTCACAGCAATAACTTGCACGCAATGCACATCATCCATTTTGTCTTTCCTTTCCCTGCGCATCGTGTGCCAGCACGTAATGGCACCCTCCAGATGCCGGAAGAATAGCTGAAAAGCGCGCAATTGCTGCCTTGCCTCCCGACGAGAGGCATTTTGCCGGCCTCCATCGAATCGTTTCAACGAAAAGGCCGGCAGAAACCATTGAAACGTCTAAATCCACACATCATTCATTGCGGTTCTTTCCCCGGCTTGATCGCCGGTATTCAGCACGCCTCGCGGCTCGATCAGCAACAGCTTCACCTCGCGTTCAGCATAAGGCTTGTGTTCGACGCCCTTGGGGACGACGTACATTTCTCCCTGCCCAACCACAACGGCCCCCTCCCGAAGATCGATGCGAAGTTCACCTTCAAGGACGATGAAGGCTTCATCGGTATCGGCATGGGAATGCCAGACAAAGTCGCCTTCGATTTTCACCACCTTGAACTGATAGTCGTTCATTTCGGCAATCACCTTGGGCGCCCATTGCTCGCTGAACAAGGCATATTTTTCGGCAAAGTTAATCGAGTTGCAGGCTTGGGAATTCATGTAAGTCACCCTCATTGGACTAGATATCGAGCCCTGACTCTAGGGATGACCTAACGCTGCGTATTGCATGATTGTGCAAGTTGGCCGGGACCATGCTCAATCAAGGCCCAACCTCTTCAGCCACCGCCCGGGGGAGACGCCGTAGGTCTGGACGAATTGACGCGTCATGTGGCTTTGATCGAAAAACCCTGCGCATACGGCCGCTTCTGCCATCGAGTAGCCGCCGCACATCAATGCTCTTGCCAGATCGAGCCGGCGTTGAGTCATGTACCGATAGGGGCTGGTGCCGTACAGCGCCCGAAAGTCACGGCTCAGGCTCCAGCGGTCGCGACCACTCGCCTGGGATAATTCATCCAGGGTAATGACTCGATCCAGCGAGTCATGAATCAGCGCACGCGCGCGCTCGGCTGCTGCAAAATCAAACGACTTGCGCCGCCCACGCTGACCCGAGAGCGTATCCAGCGCCTGCGCGAGGTCGTAAATGGCATCGTCTTCTTCCAGGGGCTCGATGCAAGTGTCGAGATTTTGCAGCAGCACCTGGGTCGCGGCACACAGCCTGGGGTCGCTGGATAATCCACCCTCGATAAATGGCAACGGCTTGCCGCCCAGCACCTGCTGAATCAAGGCCGGTTCGATGTAGATCATCCGGTAATGAAAACCCGCTTCGGTACCGGCCTCACCGTCGTGCACCTCGTCCGGGTGCAAGACGATGGTTTTCCCGGGCAGGCTGTGACGCTGGGATTTGCGGTACTGGAAACTTTGTACACCCGACAGCGTTCGCCCGATGGCGTAAGTATCGTGGCGATGCGGCGTAAAGCCATGGCCGCCAAAAAAGGCTTCGATGCGCTCTATCTTCAACGGCTGAGCCGAGCGCTTGACCCAATCCTTGTCGCCCTTGGTTTTAGTCATGTCCCTGTACCACCTGGATGATGTCAATACGTTACCAGTGCGAGCGTCTGCTGTCCCAGACTCGTGCCCCGTCTGAATCAGCCCTCTCGGCGTAGCCGCCAAATATGTCTGTTCCCCTCGTGAACCAGTTTTGAGACCCGCAGTCTTAGCCGTGCCGTAAAAGAAGCTCGCCCAACGAAGCGCTCGTGCGGTTATTGCTCATCTTTATCCCACCCTTATCGTCGTCAACTCATCAGAGCTGTCTGTTCATGCGCCCAACCGTCCGCTGCTGCCGCTTTATTTCGCTGTGCCTGATGCCTTTGTTTCCGCTGTTCGCCAGCCCCGCCCATGCCAGCGGGGAACGGCAACTGGTGGAAGTCATCAACGACTATCGCGCCGATCCCGACCGCTGCGCGGGGCGGACGGTCAAGCCATTGCGGCCGTTGTCGCTGAAATCGGACCTGTCCTTGCCGATCGGCGATGGCGGTGGTTTGCGGGACGCGTTGAAGGCTAACGGCTATCAGGCCGTGACGGTGCGGACCATCCGCCTGGTCGGCGCGCAAGATGCCGATGAGGCGTTTGACATGCTTCAGAGCGATTACTGTGGGGCGCTGCTCGATACCCAATACGCCGACATCGGCGTTACTCGCGCCCGCAGCGAATGGCGGGTGGTGCTGGCGCAACCGGTGCTCGACGGGCGTATCGGCGATTCGCGCGCCGCGGGCAAGACGTTGCTCGCGCAGGTCAACGCGGCACGGGCCAGGCCACGTATGTGTGGGCGCCAACGCTTTGCCGCCGCGCGGCCATTAACCTGGAACGCCGCCCTGGGCACCGCCGCTCAAGGGCACAGCAAGGCAATGGCCTACGGCAACTATTTCGCCCACCAGGACCCCGACGGTGACATGCCGGCGGATCGCGCCAGAGCCGCCGGTTACCGCGGCCGGCAGATCGGCGAGAACATCGCCGCCGGGCAAGGCTCCCCCAGCCAGGCGATGTCCGGCTGGCTGGCCAGCCCCGGGCATTGCGCCAACCTGATGAACCCGATGTTTACCCAGGTCGGCGCGGCGTATGCCAGCGATTCGCGCAGCAACAAAGGGGTTTATTGGACGATGCTGTTTGGGGCGCCTTGAGTGAGGGTTTCGAACCTTGCATAGAAAATGGCTGGCGCTTGGGTCAGTCAGTTAGGGGCTTGAACACCGCAGACCTGTGTGGCGAGGGGGCTTGCCCCCGTTGGGTTGCGAAGCGGCCCCAAAACCTGCAATCGCGGTATATCAGGTACACCGCATGCAATGGTTTTACGACTGCTGCGCAGCCGAACGGGGCGATGCGGCGTTCCGACAAGCCCCCTCGCCACACAGGCTCGCTTCCACAAGTTTGCGCCTACTTCAAGTCGAGACAGTAGGTGTAGTAACCCGTATCGCGCACATAGCCCAATGACTCATACAACCGTTGCGCGAGGTGATTGTCCGTGGCCGTTTCCAGCACCATGCCCTTGGCGCCGGTCAACAGCGCGAAGGCTCGGGCGGTGTTCATCAGCAACGTCCCTACCCCTCTGCCTCGGGCGGCAGGTGTGGTGAAGAGGTCGTTGAGCAGCCAGGTGCGGTGGGCGTCGATAGAGGAGAATGTCGGGTACAACTGGACAAAGCCGAGCGCTTCGCCCGTGGAGTCCTCGGCGAAGAAAATCACCGATTCATCCCTGGCGATGCGCTCTGCGATGAAATCGCGGGACTGCATCAGGTTCGAGGGCTGGCCGTAAAAGCCTCGATAGGCGTCGAAGAGACTGGCGACTTTGTCGATGTGGGTTGCATCAACGCGCAGGACCTGGACGGCCATGTGGGTGGTCTCCGAACAAATGGGTTACTTCGGCTGCGCCACGGTGCGCAAATAAGGTTTCAGCGTCTTGAAGCCATCCGGGTATTTCTTCCTGGCGTCCTCATCAGAGACCGAAGTGGGAATGATGACGTCCTCGCCCGGACGCCAGTTCACCGGCGTGGCAACGGTGTGCTTGGCGTTCAGTTGCAGAGAATCGAGCAGACGCAGCACCTCATCGAAGTTGCGCCCGGCACTCATCGGGTAGATCAGCATCGCCTTGACCTTTTTGTCCGGGCCGATGAGGAACACTGAACGCACCGTGGCATTGTCCACGGCAGTCCGCGCGCCACCACTGGCATTCGGATGAATCATGTCGTAGAGCTTCGCCACCACCAGGTTCTCGTCGCCGATCATGGGATAGTTGACCGCATGTCCCTGGGTTTCTTCGATGTCTTTGGCCCAGGTCTGATGATTGCTGACAGGGTCGACGCTGAGCCCGACGATTTTGGTATTGCGCTTATCGAACTCCGGCTTGAGTCCCGCCATGTAGCCGAGCTCAGTGGTGCACACCGGGGTGAAGTCCTTGGGATGCGAGAACAGAATCGCCCACTTGTCACCAATCCACTCATGGAAATGCAGCGGGCCTTCGGTGCTTTCAGCGGTAAAGTCCGGTGCTTCGTCGCCAATACGGATTGCCATGTTCGTTCTCCTTACTGTTGAGTCGTAGGGAAGTCGCCGGAACGCTGGCTGCTGTTCCGGCGGCATTCGGTGTCTGTGTTGAACCGTCAACGCGGATCAGTATAGGAGACGCTTGAGGACCCGGTAGTTAGCCGCGCGCCCGCCCTGCCTCCTTTGATGACCGGGCACTCAAGCCTGCGAACTGCGCTCGACCGACACCGCAAGCGCTGATGTCCTGGCCAGCCAGTAATAGAGCATGCCCGGCACCACCAGCCCGACGATCCAGGAAATATCGACACCGCCGAGCTGCGCGACCATTGGTCCGGAGTAGAAGTGAGTGTCGACAAAAGGCAGCTGGACCAACACACCGAGCACATACACGCTGACCCCCAACACATTCCAGCGGCCATAACGCCCCGCCGGGTCGGACAACGCGGGAATGTCATAACGCTCCTTGTTGATGAAGTAATAATCCACCAGGTTGATCGCGCTCCACGGCGTGAAGAACGTCAGCAGAAAGAGGATGAAGTACTTGAACGTACTCAGGAACGAGTACTGCCCCAGCAGCGCGAGCGTGGTGGACGCGCCGACAATCGCCAGCACAAACAGCATGCGTTTGCCGGCGGATATTTCGAAGCCACGACGAAAGCCACTGATAATGGTGGCCACGCACATGAAGCTGCCATAAGCATTGAGGGTCGACACCGTGACCTTGCCGAACACCACGCTCAAGTACAGCAGGGAGGCCATCACGCCGGTACTGCCCAACCCGACGATGGTAGCGACTTCATGCCCACGAAAATTCGCGCCCGCCAACGCAGCGGCGAACACTCCCAGCACCATGGAAGCCTGGGCGCCCAGCACCGTCCCCAGGCCTACGGCGGTGAACGTCTTCCAGGACGAGGTCTTGCTCGGCAGGTAGCGCGAGTAGTCAGCCACATAAGGGCCGAACGCGATCTGCCAGGATGCGGAAAGAGACACCGCCAGCAGGAAAGTACTCCAGCCGAAATGGCGGTTTTCCAGCAACAGGCCGATGTCGTTGAGCGTCATCAGCCGGGTAAACAGATAGACGAAGGCGATGATGCCCAGCACGCTGGCCACCCTGCCCACCAGGTGGATGACCCGATAACCGAAGAGAGTCAGAAACGCGATGCAGGAGGCGAAAATCAGGATGCCGGCGCTGTCGCTGACATGGGCCAACTGAGCAATCGCCTGCCCCGACAGTACCGCGCCGGTGGCGCTGAAGCCGAGGTACATCAGGCACACCAGCACAATCGGAATCGCCGCCCCATAGACACCGAACTGCACGCGACTGGAGATCATCTGCGGCAGCCCGAGCTTCGGTCCTTGTGCAGCGTGCAGCGCCACCACCGCACCGCCGAGCAACTGGCCGATCAGCAAACCAATGAGTGACCAGAACACATCGCCACCCAGCACCACGGCCAGCGCGCCCGTCACAATCGCTGTGATCTGCAGATTGGCGCCGAGCCACAGGGTGAACTGGCTGTAGAGGCTGCCATGGCGCTCGGCCTCGGGAATGTAATCGATCGAACGTGTCTCGATCAGGGGACTTCGCTGCTGGGTATCGCTGATCTTGGTCATTTTTTTGTTCTCTTCTTATGGGGTAGACGCTAATGCCAGTGAGTTAAAGGCAAATCGAACATGTAGGAGCCAGGCTTGCCGGCGAAAGCGTCCTTAAGTGCGCCTTCGCCGGCAAGCCTGGCTCCTACGAAAAACGTGCTTTATTTTTGTTGTTCAAAACCAACGAACGGCGCCTTGGCCCATACGACCTTGCCGCCGACCACCGTCAGCAGCACGTCATTGCGGGCCAGTTCATCCTCGGGCACCTGCATGAAGTTCTTGTCCAGAACGATCACGTCAGCAAACTTACCCACTTCTATCGAGCCAACGACCGAGTCTAGACGTAACTGCTCGGCAGCGTTCATCGTGATGGCTTTCAACACATCAGTGCGCGACAACGCCGGGTCGGCATTCAACCTGCCTGCATACTTTGGACCATAGCTGTGCGGGTTCAGCGGATCGCCTGAGCGGGTGACCCCGATCTTCAGTGCGAGGAATTCGTCGAGCGGGTCGACGGGCCAGTCGCTGCCATACGCCACCCGGCCACCGGCACGCCTGATGCTGCCCGATGGCTCCATGCGCGCAAAGCGATCGCCCCCCAGATGATCGCTGGTGCCGTCGTCCGTGGACGGCGCCTGCTGGGCCCACTGGAAGGACATGTTGGCAGTCACGTCGAGCGCCTTGAAGCGCCCATAGTCGGCAGGGTCCACCGACTCGGCGTGAGTTATGGTCGGACGAAAACCATTGCCCGGCAGTTGCCGGCGCACGTACTCGATACCGTTCAACGAGTCACGCACCGCCCGGTCTCCGGTGGCGTGAAGGTGCGGATCGAGGCCGGCCTGGACAGCCTTCAGCAGCAGCGGATTAAGTACTTGCGCAGGGAAATACAGCTCGCCGACGTTGTTGCCGGGCGTCCACTTGGGCGCGGCATCGGTGCCGGTATTGCGCAAGTACGGGGTCAACATTGCCCCGGTGTCCGCTGGCGCGTTGATGATGCCGTCCATGAACAATTTGACGTGACGCATGCTCACCCCCGGCGCGACTTTGGCTTCGCCCTGATCATAGGTGTTGGCCAATGCCTTGGCCTCGGCAATGGTTTTCGCCGGGTCTGCCGCGGCGGCGGCAGGGTCGAGTTTGATTGCCAGCAAGGCCCGTGCGGTCAACTCGCCCGACTGCTGCAAGGTGGTGAACGCTTTGCCATTTTCCGGCCCCGACAAGGCATCGAAGAAACTGGTAATGCCTTGCCGGCGCATGGCATCGAGCGCTGCGCGGGTCTGGTTGAGCTTCTCGGCGTCGGTGGCTGGCGGCACCACGGCGGCCATGGCATCGGCGGCACCGTCTTCGCAGATCCCGGTCGGGTTGCCGGCGCTGTCACGCACGTACTTGCCATCCCCCGGATTGGCCGTGTGCCTGTTGATGCCAGCGACCGCCAGGCCGCGGGAGTTTGTCAGCACGGTGTGGAAATCGGTGGAGCGGACCTGGATCGGGCGAGTGGTCTTGAGCGCGTCCAGCGTTGATTTGTCGGGATCGCCGTCAAGCCCGGTCATGCCCATGCGGTCCCAACTGCCCACTTCAAGCCAGACATCGGGGCCTTTGTCCTTGTCGGCATCCAGACACGCCTGAATGGTTTGCTGGAAAACCTTACGGGTCATCGTCTGGTATTTCAGGTCGCACAAGGTCATTGCGCGACCGCCGTCCCCCGGGTGCATGTGTGCATCAACGAAGCCGGGCATCAACATGCGTCCCGCTAGATCGATCATCCGTGTCTGCGTGCCGATGTACGCAGCAACCCCTTCATCGCTGCCCACGTAAACGATCTTCCCACCCGTGACGGCAATCGCCTGCTGCACGGAATTCTTGCCATCGACGGTGTAGACATAGCCGTTGCGCATCACCATGTCAGCCGGTGTCGAACCGTGTGTCTGACACCCCACCAGCGCCATGCAAGAAAATGCCGTTGTCGTCGCAACGGCCATAAACAACCGGGAAAGTTTCAACTGCCTCACCTCTGTTTTTATAGTTCTGGAAGTGGCCCGAACGAACTGCCGCAAGCCCCTGATATGCAGGGCACACGATATAGAGCGCAGCGGTTGGATGGACCTCTGCAAATGAGGAGGGTGAGGCAACTTGACCGCACCTAATCGCGGCGCGTTGCATCCGCAAACGAGGTCGGCGAACGCAGCACAGAACCCAGCTCCACCTTGCTCTTCACGCCGAGCTGCAGGTAGCAGTTGCGCAGGTAGGTGCGCACCGTCGCAGGACTCAAGGCAAGGATTTTGGCAATCTCCTTGTAGGAATGGCCGGCGGCGAACAGCATCGCAGCCGTCCGCTCGCGAGGCGCAAGCACCGCCCCCCGCGACTGCGCTTCGAGCGACAGGATGACGTGCTCGGCGTTAGGGCTCAGTGTCAGTGCACAGCGACCCAGGCGCATCACGCAGGGTGCCTTTGGCAGTTGCGCGATCACCTGCGCGGGAAGCATTGAACCGCCCCACCCTGGCAACTCACGCTCAATCGCGGCGCACAGCGTGGCCCCCACGTACAGCAGGCTGCCGTCCATACGCGCGACGCCAAAGTCAGACGCCCCGTTGCCCGTATCGAAGCGGATCATGTCCTGCACCTGAAATCGCCAGAGCTGCAACAGATGGTCGCAGAAGGCCGAAAACAGCTCCGCCTCACTGTCGTTGAACGCCGGAGCTTCAATGCCTCGGTAAAGGCAGACGAAGAACATCAAGCCGCTTTCGGGTAACTCGAAAGTGATGCACATCAGGTGGTAGAGGGCGTGGCGCCGGGCGAACGCGTCCACTTCTACATCGGGGTCGGTGAACCCGCTGTCGCGCACGACCTCACCGGGTCGGCTCAGGGTGTCATGGGAAAATCTGTCGCTGCCCGCACTCTTGTGCCATTCGGCGGCAAACGACTCGGGCAGATTGATTCGCCCGTGCATCCAGCTTCTGGGCGGAGCATCGATGCCCAATGCGGACATCTCCCCCCACCAGGCCGAAGCGAAGGGCAGCAGTTCACGGAATGCCTGCAGGCCTTCGGCGATGAACCGGGAGGCACCGCGATCCCGAGCAAGGCGACCAAGGTGCAACACGCAATGATTGAATGCTTTCAGCGTTGCCATCGACGTCTTGGCGCCAACCTCATCACCCTCCTCCATCGTGCTGATCTCACTCGCTTCATGGCCTGTCATTTCGACCATGCCATAGGCGCGGTAATGGCGTCCAGCACGAGTCGACTATCCAAATATGACCTTCCCCGAATTGATAACTGGGTATGCTTGGCAGCCTCTGAATCGCCCATAGAAAAGGAGTTCAAATGAAAACGGATTGGCAACAAATTCGAGAAATGATGAACACTGTCATCGACAGTTGTGAGCAGATCGAAGCGGCGGGTTACCGCGAAGAACATCGCGCCGCGACCGTGGCCATCAAAGGCGTCGATTACTCCGTTCAGGAGTTCTTGATCAGTGCCTGGACACTGCCTGAGAATATTCGCTATCAGATTATTCGTGAGCGTCATGAGGCCGGGAGTGACCTTCCTTATGTACCAGAAGCGGCTCGTATTCTGGTCGCCATGGCGCAGGCCTGCGCGGAGCTTGTCGGGGCTCGAGATATCGCTCCCGCCAAGAAAGCCATTGAAGGCATGAATAATTGGTACAAGGGCTATGCCGTGCCGCATGTGATAACGGCCATTGAGCGCGCAATGAACCGACCTGACGCCTAGCTTCAAAATCAGTGCCAACGAGGTCTGAATATGACTCATCCATCGTCCCCGCCACTACGGGAAATTTATCTCTCGGAGACCTCCGACCGGGATTTGTTCAATCGCATCGCCAGTGAATTGGCACGAGAGCTGGGCGGGACCTGGACGGCACAGATCAATGGGTTGGACCAGCGTTATTGGGACCTGGCCGTCGAGGGGCAGACGATTACGCTGCATCTGGAACACTACCTGGGGATCATGCTGCTGGTGGAGGACGCGGATCCGGACTGGATTGCGTCGGAGCGTTTTCAGGCGGTGGTGCGGCGGTTGCAGACGGATTGAACGATAACGGGCGCCTGATCGGCGCCCGTTTTATTTGAAACGAGAGGGAAATACATCCAGGAATCACCGATGCTTTCAGATATTGATTTCGCTGGCCGGCACGACATCGATCCGCGCCACGGAACCGGTCAGATGCGCCAGATCCTTGTTGTGTTCAGTGATGATGTCTTCGGCGCTCATCGTGCCATTGTCGATCGTGGTATGGGCGTCGGCCGCCAGCACTACGTCATAGCCTCGCGATAAAGCCTCACGGACCGTGGCGTTGACGCAGTAATCGGTTTGCAGGCCGCAGATGATCAGGCGATCGACGTCCCGCTCTTGCAGATGTTCATGCAGGTGAGTCTGGTAGAACGAATCCGGGGTGGTTTTGCGCACGCGCAGGTCTTGGGGTGACGTCTTCAGGCCGTCGGCCAGTTGCCAGCCTTCGGTGTCGTATTGCAGCAGGTCGCCCTCTTCTTCGTGCTGGATCAGGATGACCGCAATATTGGCGGCTCGGGCTTTGGTGCCGAGGCCGTTGATGGTTTCGATGACGCGCTGGATGTCGAAGCATTCATACTCGCCGGTGCACAGCGCGCGTTGGACATCGATGATCAGGAGTGCGGTGCTCATGGCTTCCTTCCTTAGAGAGGTCGCTGGAACGATGGATTTCAACTCCCTTCTAGCCTGTGTAGCAGCTGTCGAGCTTGCGAGGCTGCGTTCGAGCGCGCAGCGCTCGCCATATCAGCGAATGCGGTTTGCCCGAATGAACGGGCTAACCGACTTTACGACTGCTACGCAGCCGAACGCAGCCTCGCGGGCTCGGCAGCTGCTACCCGGGATCGAGGCCACCCAGGGAGTCGGGGTGGCCGATGATCGCCTGTTTCAGTAACCGAGCGACAACCCGGTATTACGCCGTGGGTCGTTCGCCCCATAGAAGCGGTTCTTGCCCACGGGTTTGCCTTCCAGCGAAGGCGCACCTACCAGAATAGCCGCAATGTGGTTGGGGTCCTGCGGGCCAGCAAACTTGTGCCCCCAACTTTCGAGCATCTTCCTGGTGTCCGGACTGGTGGCGAAGTTCTCCAGGTTGGTTTCTTCCGGCAGCCATTGCTGGTGGAAACGCGGCGCATCCACCGCTTCCTGGATGTTCATGCCGTAGTCGATCACGTTAAGGATGGTCAGCAGGGTCGCGGTGATGATACGGCTGCCACCGGGCGTGCCGACGACCATGACGACTTTGCCATCCTTGGTGACGATGGTCGGGCTCATGGACGACAGCGGCGCCTTGCCGGGGGCGATGGCGTTGGCTTCGCCCTGCACCAGGCCGTACATGTTCGGCACGCCGATTTTCGAGGTGAAGTCGTCCATTTCGTCGTTGAGGATGACTCCGGTTTTGCTCGCCATCACCCCGGCGCCGAACCAGTCGTTGAGGGTGTAGGTCACCGACACCGCGTTACCCCATTTGTCGACGATCGAGTAATGGGTGGTGTTGCTGCCTTCGTGGGGCGCCACGCCGGGTTTGAGCTCGCGGGACACGCCGGCCTTTTGCGGATCGATGGCAGCGCGGATTTTGGTCGCGTAGTTTTTATCCAGCAAATGGGCGATCGGATTTTTCACGAAGTCCGGGTCGCCGAGGTAGCTGTTGCGGTCCACATACGCATGGCGCATCGCTTCGATCTGGTAATGCATGGCCTGAGCCGAGCGGTAGCCCAGTTCTTTCATCGGGTAGCCGTCGAGGATGTTCATGATCTCGCAGATCACCACCCCGCCGGAGCTTGGCGGCGGCGCCGAGACCACGTGGTAGCCGCGGTAGTCGCACTCGATGGGTGCCAGTTCGCGGGTTTGGTATTTGTCGAGGTCGACCTGAGTGATGATGCCCTTGTTGGCCTGGCTGGAGGTGACGATGGCGTCGGCCACCCAGCCTTTATAGAAACCGTCGGCGCCCTTCTCGGAAATTTCCCGCAGGGTTTTGCTCAGGTCTTTTTGTACGAGTTTCTGGCCGACCTGCATCGGCTCGCCATTGCTCAGGAAGATCGAGCCCGAGTCGCGCATGTCTTTCTTGAAGACGTCTGTGGCGTACTCCAGCAAATCGACATCGCCCTGCTCCAGCACAAAACCATCTTCGGCAAGTTTGATCGCCGGCGCGATCACTTCCTTACGGGGTTTGGTGCCATATTTCTTCAGCGCCAGCTCCATGCCAGACACAGTGCCCGGCACGCCAACGGCCAGGTGGCCACGGGTGCTGAGATCAGGGATGACGTTGCCCTGCTTGTCGAGGTACATGTCGGCCGTGGCGGCCAGCGGGGCTTTTTCACGGAAGTCGAGGAAGGTCTTGCGCCCGTCCGCCAATTGAATCGTCATGAAACCGCCGCCGCCCAGGTTGCCTGCCGCGGGGTACACCACCGCCAGCGCGTAACCCACCGCAACGGCAGCATCGACGGCGTTGCCGCCATTCTTGAGAACATCGACGCCGACATGGCTGGCCAGATGCTGGGCGGTGACGACCATGCCGTTTTCGGCCGAGACCGGGGCAACGGAGGCCGCATGAGCCATCAGGCAGCTCAGCGCCAATGAGGTCGCCATGAGCGATTTGGAAAAAGGTTCAAACTTCATGGGTCGGTCTCTTTTTTGTTTTTAGGCTCTGTGCAAAAACAGAGGGAACGGTTCAAAAGCAGTTGGCAAGTATGGCTGCAATTGCGTATTGCGCCTCCCCGGCGAGGCAGTATGCTGGGCCCCTGTTCAGCACGTGTGCGGAGTCCGCCGGCATGACCTACACCTTCACCACCCTGGCGTCGCCGGTCGGCGAGTTGAAGCTGGTCGCGAAAGACTCGCGTCTGGCGGCCATCCTCTGGGAAAACGACAAACCCGGCCGGGTAAGACTGGGGCCGATGAGTGAAGCAGCGGACAACCCGATCCTGATGCGCGCCTCACAGCAGTTGCAGGAATACTTTGCCGGCACGCGTAATCATTTCGAGCTTGAGCTGGATTTTGCCGGGACGGATTTTCAGAAGCAGGTGTGGCAGGCGTTGCTGACGATTCCGTTTGGCGAGACGCGCAGCTACAGCGAAATAGCCCGACAGATCGGCAATCCCAGCGCGGTTCGGGCGGTTGGCGCGGCCAACGGCAAAAATCCGATATCGATTGTCGCGCCGTGTCATCGGGTGATCGGTGCGTCGGGGAAATTGACGGGGTTTGCCGGGGGGCTTGAGGCGAAAGAGCGGTTGCTGACGCTGGAGGGGTGTGAATGGTCGGGGGCCGGCAGGATGGGGGATTTGTTCTGATTATCGATAACCACGAGCCTGCACGTTGAACAACTGCGCATAGCGCCCACCCGCCGCGACCAGGCTGTCGTGATCGCCCCGCTCAAGGATCGCCCCCTGATCCAGCACGATGATGTGGTCGGCATTGCGCACGCTGGAGAAACGGTGAGAAATCAGCAACGTCATGCGCCCTTCGGTGTGTTGACTGAAATGCTCGAAAACCGCCGCTTCCGCCGCCGGGTCCAGGGCCGAGGTCGGTTCATCCAGAATCAGGATATCGGCGTCGCGGCGCATGTAAGCGCGAGACAAGGCGATCTTTTGCCATTGCCCACCGGACAGCTCCTGCCCACCGGCAAACCACCGCCCCAACTGCGTGGCGTAACCGCGATCCAGACGCTCGATGAAGGGCGCTGCCATCCCTTCGGCGGCTGCTTGCTGCCAACGGGTTTCATCGTTGAACGCCAGGGTGTCGCCCACACCGATGTTCTCGCCGACGGAGAACTGGTAGCGAATGTAATCCTGGAAGATCACACCGATGCGCCGTCTCAGCGCCTCTTCTTCCCAGGCCTGCAAATCGCTGCCGTCCAGCAGAATACGGCCCTGATCGGGACGATACAGCCGAGTCAGCAACTTGATCAGCGTGGTTTTGCCCGAGCCGTTTTCTCCCACCAGCGCGACACTGTGTCCGGGCAACAGATGTAGATCGATGCCCTGCAAAGCAGCGCGGCTCGCCCCCGGATAACGGAAACCGACACTCTCGAAACGCAACCCATCACCGGGCACCGCACCCACGGTAAGGCTTCCGGCATCGGCCACCACCGGCTCAGCCAAATACTCATAGAGGCTCGACAAGTACAGACCATCCTCATAGAGACCGCTGATCGCGCTCAAGCTGCTGCTCACCGCCGTCTGCCCCTGCTTGAACAGCACCAGATACATGGTCATTTGCCCGAGGCTGATGCTGCCGTGAACGGTATCGACCACGACCCACGCATAGGCCAGATAAAACGCCGCGGTGCCCAGCAGTCCCAGCACAAATCCCCAGCCATCGCGACGCAACGTCAGACGCCGGTCTTCGGCGTAGAGACGAGCAAACGTGTCCCGATAACGCTGCAACAACAGCGGCGCGAAGCCGAACAGCTTCACCTCTTTGATGTAGCCCTCATGGGAGAGCAGTGTCTCGATGTAGTTCTGCTGCCGACTCTCCGGTGCCCGGCGCGTGAACAGCCGAAAGGCATCCCCGGAAAAGTGCGCTTCGGCGAAGAACACCGGCAACGCCCCGACCACCAGCAGCACCAGCGCCCAGGGCGAAAAATGCACCAGCAACACGCCAAAGCTGATCAACACGATCAGGTTCTGGATCAGCCCCAGCGACTTCATCACCAGCGCCAATGGCCGGGTCGATGCCTCGCGCCGCACCCGAACCAGCTTGTCGTAGAACTCGGAATTCTCGAACTGCACCAACGATAACGTCTGGGCCTTCTCCAGAATCATCGTGTTGACCTTCTGCCCCAACTGCACTCGCAACAACGACTGCTGCACCGACAGTGCGCGCTGCGTCCCGGACAGCAACGCAAGCACGCCCGCTTCAAACAGCACATAGCGCACGACCGGCCACAATGGCGCGCTGCCCTGTTGCGCGTGCAACTGCATCGCGGTAACGACCGCGTCGACAATCCGCTGCCCCAACCAGGCTGCCAGTGCCGGCAGCACACCAGCGATCAGCGTCGCCAGCACCAACCCCAGAAACAGCCCGCGGGACGTTCCCCAGACCAGCAGCAAGGCACGCCTCGCCTGGTCGAGCAAAGAGGCGAAACGGGTAAGGACAGGCATAGGGCGATGGACTCGGTGGCGGATGTAAAGGGGCGCGGCACGTCATACGGTATGTGGAATGAGCGACGCCCACTTTACGTGGATATGAGGCGATAAGCCTCGCCTCGCCCATAGTAAAAACATCCAAAAAAAGTATCGTCGCTCACCACGTTTTAGCGCTTTGCTATGAGGAGTCAATGCCTATCGGGATTGGCAGACGAACCTGAACGTCCAACCAATGTGCCCCACTCCATCACCGGGAGCAGAACATGAAAATCAACCCCTACCTGATCTTCAACGGCGACTGCCAGGATGCCTTCAACTTCTACGCCCAAAGCCTGCCTGGCCAGATCGAAGTCATGATGACCTTCGGCGAAACTCCAGCTCGCGACCATGTGCCAGCGGACTGCCACAACCTGATCATTCATACGCGCCTGTTGGTCGGGGATCAGTCGATCATGGGGTCGGACACCACACCCGATCACCCCAGCGCCGGCATGAGCGGTTGTTCGGTGTCATTGAATGTCGACAGTGTGGTTGAGGCAGAGCGAGTGTTTGCGGCATTGGCGCAAGGCGGGAGTATTCAAATGCCATTGGAGACGACGTTCTGGGCGGCACGCTTCGGGATGCTGGTCGATCGGTTTGGCGTGTCATGGATGATTAATTGCGAAAAAGACCAATGACCGGCTCTCCCCCTCAGACTAATACTTAAGTATAATGGCCATCTAATATCATCCCTGGCTTTTTGAATTCAATAACCGGACGGAATAACTACACCGTTCACAAAATCAGCTCTTGACATAAAATATTACGAATATAATGCAAAAGGAGTCAATTAATATACCCCCCGCTCTCATTTGCCCTAAAAAGAGGCGACAGTTGAACTGGCGCCTTTCGAGCGCGCACCTAAACTGCCATAGAACACCGTGGAATATCCTTATAAATCAACTCCAGATATCAAAAATGCGGACTTTCGCACAATTTATACGCAAGACTTCTCAGTGATGCCTCGTTCTGTAGCCCGATCCGCGGATCAGCCACGCTTCAGTGTTGATCATAGAAAAGTCAACCTAGAGGGCCTAGTCCGACGCAAAAGCGCTCACCAACTAAATCGGATATCAGAAAATCAAATTGGCTAAAGCCGCCACAGTCGGCTATGTCATTGAATCAACTGAAACTACTGACGATGGAACGGCACCTGTTGACAAGCTCAAAATGTTATAAAAAGTCAGATAACTCCAGTATTTTGTGTATTAAGATTGCAACGCCAGCACATATGAGTAATTTGCATGATGAGTACTGAGAGCAAAACCGAAAATAGCCAGAGGGGTATTCTCGCTATTGGGCGCACTTGGCGCTCGGCAGAGAAACTTCGGCAGTTATTTGTACCCAATCTCACGCATATATATACATTAGATTACACAAACCCGTTAAACCCAGATAGCGAAGCTCAAGCCCACGATGCCGTACTAATCGATATTGAAAGCCCTTCCATTCTTAATGACTGCCTGGCGCTCATTAAGAAATTACGTACGAGCCCAACAGAACTGTCCATTATCGTTGCAATCAATTTTCGTGCTCCGCAAACAAAAATTGAATGTTACCTGGCCGGTGCCGATCACTGTATCAATGTACCTAACGACCAGGATGAAAAAGCCAGGTTAATTTCAGAGTTGCTCGAAACACCTGAATGGCAGCCCACCATCAAGTTGACCCTGGACCAAACATGCCTGCACTTATACAACGATGAGTTCAAACTGGATCTGGCTTATCAGGAAATGAAAGCCCTGGATGCGCTTATTAATGCAGAAGGTAATATCCTGCACCATGATTGCATGGCCGAATCCATGGGTTTGAATATCAAGCTCTATGACTCACGTGTTCTGGAGAAATCCATAAGCCGCCTTCGAAACAAAATCAAAAAGCACTTCGGCATTAACATTATTCATAGTGTTCGCGGTTATGGCTATCGATTGCTTCGAGGGGTCGTTTCGGTAAAGCAAGCAAACTTTCATTCTTAAAGGGACTAAACGATGGAGTCCAGCAGGCAATATACCGTGCAAGATAATTTCGCATTGGTTTTCTTCAGGCAATCAATTCTCAAGCGAAACGATGAATTGTTCGGCAGTGAGATTTATGCCAAAGCGACCAAACAGCAGACACCTCTGAACAAGGGGTATCAGCCATTGCATCCCGATCACCCACTGGCGATTTATCGTGAAGTGCTGATGCGGATCCAATTAAATGCCCTTTCACAGATCGAGGCCACACCCTCCCCATCCGTACAGACACCCAATAAACTGTTCGTGACCATGCACCAATCCGCGTTGTTGGATAAGGCGTTCATCAGGGAACTGAACGACGCTCAAACGACACTCAAGAAGCATGAACAACAGTTAATCCCCAGTATTAATGGCAGTTCGTTACATTCGTTCAACATCAAAGAAAAAAGAACCATTATCAATCACATTCATTTATTGAAAGACAACGGGGTCGAAATCGCTTTCGATGGCTATGACTTAAGCGATGACAGCGCTGAAAAACTGATCAGCCCGAAGCTGTTCGATTACATAAAAGTGGACCTGACCCGATCCAATTTCGACATCATGGTCGATAACAGTCAGGACTTTTTCAACAGGTCTTACGACTGCCTGAGCAGCATGATCCATGACAGCAAGATCAAGTTCATTGCGGACCGGGTCGAGCACAAAGCACTGCACACACTGGCCCGCAGCATGCCTTTCGATTTTTTCCAGGGGAGGTACTACTCGCCGACTGAGGTTATTTAAGCTTTAAAAATTTCACCAAACTAGGAAGGAGCCTTATTGTGAATACGTCAAACAACAGCTTTCTAATTTTCACCCGAGATCAACTGGCACGACAAGCAATAGAATCGCTTCTCGCACAACGCCTGTATTTATCTTTTGAAATCGAATCTGGCAAACTCAGCAGCGAACGCATCCGAAAGAGTCGATTCACACACATCCTGCTCGACCAGGCCGATATCTCGCTGAGCGATGTCAGCTTTATCCGCAAGAATCAAAAAGATGCGGAAATCATACTCATAACTCCCAACTCGGAGCATTCAGAACTCCATCACTTCTCGCACTTCGGGGTTGATGGCTTTCTCAAGAAACCGGTGGCAGACGAAGAGTTCATCTCTGCAGTCAGCCGGGTTAAAGAGTCGCAAGGTAACCCCGACATCTGGTGGTTTAATGCCGACGACAGAACATTAATCAAGGAAGATATAACCATCCCATTGACTGGCACCGAATCGTTAATGCTCACCCAACTGGTCATCAGTGATCGACGGGTACTCAGCAAGAACGACCTTATTCTACGCATCGATAAAGACCCGGAGAATTACAGCGGCCTTGAAATGTGCTTGAGCCGGTTGCAGAAAAAATTCAAAACTGCCGCCAACGGGGAACGCCTGATTCGCTCGGTCAGAAACCGGGGTTATTGCCTGGCACAAAGGATAAGAATCGCTTACTAAGCGAGATCGCAAAAACAATAACAATAAATGCGATTTCCTGCCCCACCCGATACCGCTTGACTGCCTAACCACCTCGCCTTGTACTTCCCGCCGCCTATCCCTCGCACATCTTTCTCTCCATAGTTCCTGCCCGGGTTCCTCCCCATGGCGGGCAAGCGCTTATCGGAATGCTGCAATTATATAGACGATTTAGCGATCCCCCCCTAATAAAAGAGCACGACTTTTTATAACAGGGGCACTGGAAGTGGTGTCCGTTATAATTCGTCAGACACCCACAAAGATTAAGGTACTAGTATAAAAACCGGACACTGAGACAACCGTATCAGCTGACTGAAAACAACATTTGGATGGCCAGCCATAGCCCGCGTTATTCCCTTCCAATAATAAAAATAACTTCTGACCGAACTGCGCTCGCTCAGCCTTTGCGCGCGGCTGCCATTTATTAACCGTCGACTGATACACAACGTGGCGCACGCCCGAGGGACACCGCGATGGTACATAATCGTATTAATCGGAACAGCATATCCAAAGGACTGACCTTCTGGGGGCAATGGATAATTGCCATCACTTCGGTCAATGCGTTGTTATTTGCTCTGGCGTTGTACCAGACAGGAGAAATCGAAGCTCATTATCGCGTGCTTGCAGTGCTGACTTTTCTGGGCTCGGTCCCTTCTTACTCCCTGCTGCTGGTCTATCACAAGCAACATGGATACCTCTCCGGGCTGGGTCGACTGCTGCTGGGGTGGCTGCTGCTGCTGGCCGGGATGACCAGCATTGGCTTTCTCAGCAAGACCAGCGAATTGTTCTCCCGGGAAATCATCATGGTCTGGGCTGTGGCAGGTTATTGCGTGCAGGCATTGCTGTACCTGCCTCTGCACAGTTTTTCCAGGCACTACCACCGGCAACTGCACAGCCAATACAACACCCTGATCATCGGCACCGACCAATTGGCGGTGAATCTGGCGGACAAACTGGCCAAAACCGAGTTTCCACCGTTGGTCGGCCTGATCAGCTCAAAACCCAACGAGCTGTCGACCAACGTCAATACCCACCGGATCGTGGGCCAGCTGCAGGAACTGCGCGAGCTGATCCGGGTGCACGATGTCCGGCGGTTGTACATCGCGCTGCCCTTGAGCGAAGCCAAACAGGTCGAAGCACTGTATATCGACCTTCTCGATTCGAATGTGGATGTGGTCTGGGTTCCCGACCTGGGCAGCATGACCTTGCTCAATCACTCCGTCAGCGAGCTGGATGGCCTGCCCGCCATCCACCTCAATGAAAGCCCGCTGACCAGTTACCCGACGGCAGCACTGAGCAAGACCCTGCTGGACAGAGGTCTCGCCGCCCTGGCGCTGATCGCCTTCAGTCCGCTGCTTCTGCTGATTGCCGTAGCGGTGAAGATTTCTTCCCCAGGCCCGATCATCTTCAAACAGGAGCGTCACGGCTGGAATGGCAAGATCATCAAGGTCTGGAAGTTCCGCTCCATGCGCCTGCACGACGACCATCAAGTCCGCCAGGCCGGCCGTGAAGACCCACGCATTACCCCGGTTGGCCGTTTCATTCGACGCACGTCCATCGATGAACTGCCGCAGTTCTTCAACGTACTGCAAGGCCATATGGCGCTGGTCGGGCCGCGGCCGCATGCGATTGCCCATAACGACTACTACACCGGCAAGATCCAGGCCTACATGGCCCGTCATCGAATCAAACCGGGCATCACCGGGCTGGCCCAGATCAGTGGCTGCCGTGGCGAAACCGAGACCCTCGACAAGATGCAAAAGCGCGTGGAGATCGACCTCAACTACATCAACAACTGGTCGTTGTGGCTCGACATCAAGATCCTGATCAAGACGCCCTTCACGCTTTTTTCCAAGGACATCTATTAATCGCTGCGATTCGCCCCCCGCCTGTTCTTCAGCTTGTGGCTAACAGAGCCGCAGTCCGGGCAGTCAGATCTCTGACTGCCCGATCCTCTCTCCCCGCCTCACCCCATTCGCCCTCTGTTTTGTAGCAGCTGCCGACGGCTGCGTTCGCCTGTAGCAGCTGCCGAGCCTGCGAGGCTGCGTTCGTCTGCGCAGCAGTCGTGAATCCGGCTGACGTGATTTGCCTGATGCACCGCAAGTTCTGGTTTGACGACTGCTGCGCAGCCGAACGCAGCCTCGCAGGCTCGACAGCTGCTACAGATTGCATTACGGAACATATGCCGGATGGAGTGGCAAGAGAGGTGTTGCTGGAGGGGGATATAGCGAGGATCAACGGTTACAACAGGCCGACGAACTGCCAGGCGCCTAACGTCTTTTCAGCGTACCCAGTACCTTGAAATCAATAACCCCATCAACACGCCGATACTATTTGCCAGCATGTCGTAGGGCGAAGCCGTGCGCAGCGGCATCAAACCTTGCGCAAGCTCAATGAGTACACCGGTGAGCAAACACCCCAAGGCTGTCCAGACAAACTTCACATTGGGGAAAGCCAGACGGCAACTGCACGCAAACACCAGAAAGCGTATCCAGTGCTGCGTTCGACTGCGCAGCAGTCGTCCAGCCAGAACTTGCGGTGCATCAGGTAGATCGCGTCAGCCGGATTCACGACTGCTGCGCAGCCGAACGCAGCCTCGCAGGCTCGGCAGCTGCTACAGATTGCATTACGGAACATATGCCGGATGGAGTGGCAAGAGAGGTGTTGCTGGAGGGGGATATAGCGAGGATCAACGGTTACAACATGCCGACGAACTGCCAGGTGCCTAACGTCTTTTCAGCGTACCCAGTACCTTGAAATCAATAACCCCATCAACACGCCGATACTATTTGCCAGCATGTCGTAGGGCGAAGCCGTGCGCAGCGGCATCAAACCTTGCGCAAGCTCAATGAGTACGCCGGTGAGCAAACACCCCAAGGCTGTCCAGACGAACTTCACATTGGGGAAAGCCAGACGGCAACTGCATGCAAACACCAGAAAGCCTATCCAGTGATGGATCTTGTCCTCTTCGGCGAAAAACTCGGGGATTGGCTGAGAGCGCAATCCCGCGAACAGCAGAATCGCCGTCACCAAGGCAAAGGCCAGGCCCCTGAGCCAGAACGGCAATTCGATCAAGCCTTTGAGCCATGTGATCATTCGGTAATTTTCTCGAAGTTGTTGTAGAACAGGCTGCTGTCACGCCCGTCGGTCATGGTCTGCAATGAGTAGGCACGGTTCAGGCGCGCACCACCATCGCGAGTCAGTGGTGCCCAGACGATATTGGCCCGGCGCATGGTGGAGGTACTCATCATCTCGTCGAAAGGGATGGAAATGTAGATGCCTTTGTCAAAGCTGCCCTCGCCATATTCCGCCTTCGACGCAGTGGTCAGGGTGACCCAGCCGCCAAACTTCACGCCGTTCTTGAACTCCCGCGACAAGTCGACGGTGGTGCCCCAGTCCCGTGCCAGATAACGCCCGACGCTGACCGCTGCAAGCATGTCATTGGGCAATTCAGTATAGCTGGTGACATGACCCGTTATGGTCTGGTAATCGCGCAGGCCAAAGCCCTGATCAAAATCCCGCTGGCGCACAAAATTCAGATCGGCGCCCAATGACCAGCGCTTCCCCGTGCGTCGATACAGCACTTCGCTGCCGACCCCGGCATACATGGATTCCAGATAGCCGCCATAGACCATGCCATACCAGTCCCGATCCAGCTGCGCCGCGTGATTGAACTGGAACGTCGGCATCGTCACATCGGAGGTGGTCAGGTATTGACGCAAATCGGTGCGCACTCGCGGCAACCCGCTCGGTGCGTCGTAGGTGAACTTGTCGTAGTTGTTCAGCAGGTTGGCGCTGAGCAGACCGCTCCACCAGGTGTTGCGGGTAAAACGGTACTCCGCGTCGGCATCGGCAGTGAACTGATAGAGCAAACCGTCGGGGCCGCCGATGTTCTGTTTGTAGCCCAGGCCCAAACCATAGCTGAATGGCTCCAGCGCCTGGGTATAGAGCGTGGTTTCCCGGTGTGCAGTCGCCGGATTGACCTCGGTCGTACGGTGCAGATCCTTCAGCGGTTGGTCGTTGTTCACCACCGCGCGGAAGGTTTCCCGCGGCACGCTGGTTTCTTCGATAGACATGTCATAACGCTGGTTCACCAGGGTGAACCAATCGATGTCCTGATTGACGCTGTTATCAAGAATCCGGCTGGCTCGCCCGACGGCCTTGGCCGAATAAAAATAGCGAGATTGCTCGCCATACACCATCAACTCCGAACCGCGTTGGGTGATCCGTTTGACCTTGTAGCCGGCATTTTGCTGCAGCCGGTTGGAGACATCGGCCCAGTTGACTTGATCGGGCGGAGTCGAAGGTGCCTGCGCGGGTAGCCGTTCGGCGGGAGGATCATAGGTCTTGGCCGGTGCCTTGCGGCTGACAAAGTTGGTGTGCAGGGTGATGCCGAACATCGCCGTATTGCCACGCTCCCAACCGGCGCTCAGGTCGACGCTGTCGGCCAGCTTATAGACCACACCGAAGTTGATCGGCAGGTCTTGCTTGAGCGGGTTGTTCAATGGCTCATTCTTGTAATCGTTGCCCTCGTACTCAATCTTCAGGCTCAGTGGCTCCCAGGGCGTCTGATAGGCAATCCCGCCAAACAACGAAGGGTGGCCCCTGAAGTAAGCGTTGGTGTTCACGTCCCCTGCCCTGGCCACAGCCGCCGTGCTCTGCGGCCGGTCATTGAATTGGCTGCCCAACACCGATAGCGGGTTACTGAAATCCCCACGATTACCCAGATAACCCCAAGCAATGCCGAGGCTGAAATCCAAGTCGCCATAACGCTTGTTGGCGACGAAATATTCGCTGGAAAACAGCCCGGTACCGCCGATGTCCCGGGCGCCGATAGCGACTTGCGGCGCCCAGTGAGTTTCTTCCCAAAGCCGCGCTTTCAAGTCGATGGCCTTGTCTTTAAAGCTCTGGTTGCCGCTAAAATCCTCGGGGCCGTAATTGCGGTTGGTGATCGCAGTGTAACGAAACGAGCCCTCCAGCCAATCAAGCGGCTGCAAGGAAAAACTGTAGCGCGAGTAAGGATCGGTACGACTGGCCGTGGCGCTCAACTCCCCCGCGGGCGCCATGCGCGCGGTAGGGGTCTGTAACAGACCGACGCCACCAAAATCACTCTGGGTGTAGCGCGGCTCACCGTGAGCCAATCCGCAGGGCAGGAGCAATGCAGCAGCAAAACGTAACTTCAACGGGCACTTCAAGGGGCCACCTCAGCCAGCGGTTGAGTGGCGAGAAACTCGGCCAGTTGTTGATTGAGCTCAGGGGTCGGCGTCTCGAGATCGTCGCTCCTGATCGGCACCACGATCTTGCTGCCGGGCGCCACAACGATGCCGTCCTCACGATTCCATGCCGCCACGCCCACGCGCCGAACCTGGCCGTCGGGCTGGATCAGCCACAAATAATCACCCTCGGCGTCGCCAAGAATGGCGCAGTCACGGGCATAGGCACGCACTTCCTGCAGGGCTCGGTAAGGCACCTGACAGGGCTGCGCGACCGCCCCGAAAACGTCCACGGTGGACGGCCGCTGGGGGTAAATCAGATGATCGCCATCATCCAGCAGCGCGTTGCGGGCGAACCCCGTTTCCACAGCGATCGGATCGAGCACCGCGACCTGACGTCCGGTGACCGGCAGTTGCGCGACCTGCTCATATAGGCGCGCACTCAATTCTGCTCGTGTGTTTTTGCCATCGAGCAAGGCCCCCCGTTGCAGCAGTTTCAGATCGAACAGGACACCCGCCTTCAACCGCGTCTGCTTGTCCACTAATGAACGGTGCAGCCACGCCGCGCCCAGCCAGTAACTTTCGGCATTGGGTTGGGCGTTACGAATGACATCCAGCAAGCGCGCACCGGGCTTGATTTCGAATTGGCCGGGGCTGCGCACGTCACCGCTGACCGTGACGGCCGCCAGGCCCACGCCCGGGCCGATCAACAGCAGGCCAAGCAAGAAAAGGTTTGAACACTTCACCGGGCAGCTCCCCGATCACGGCGTACCTGCACGATTTTCAGAAACAGTTGCGGCGTCAGATGCTGCTCGCTGCGCAGGATGAAACCGTCCTGGGGGTCGACCCAATAGCGGTTGGTGGCGCGGAAATTCAGGGTGGGTGCATCCACCTGCTCGTCGATGCGCAGCAAGGCGTAATCCTTGTCCAGAATACTGATGGTCTCGATACCGCGAGGGCTGAAACGGCTGTTGACCGCGATACCGATTCGGTTGCCGTTATAGATGTCGATCCAACGCGTGCTGGTATAGCCATCGGGCAAATGCTGAAGGCCGCGCTTGAAGGGCGATTCTTCATTGAAGCGAGTGCCATCCAGGGAAACGCCCAGCCCGACAGTACGCACCACCAGGCCGTCGCGCATCATCAGCACTTGCTTGCCAGAAGCGACCCAGAATTGCAGGTCGCCCCGCCGACGAGCCATGGCCATCACGCCCTCACTGGAGGGGGTGGTGACCAGAATCTGCGGATACGGCACGGCGTCGACCTGAGCACGGGTCAAATTGATGGAGGCAGGCCCCGCGACGGATGTCTCAAGGGTGTCCCAGGAGGCCTTCATCAACGGGTTACACCCGCACAACAAGAGCGCCATCGTCAGACCGGCGCAGGTAGGCAAAGTTTTCACGGCGGGATTGAGCCTTATCTGCTGTTGGCTTCGCTGAGATCGTTAAGTGAGCTGGCACCGGTCCCCAGGATAGTGGCCGTAGGCAGAAGCTGGCTGATCAGACGGTTCCAGCGCGTCACGCCGGCCGGGCCGACATAGACGATGTCTTGCGGTTGCAAATCGAAACGGGTGGCCAGTACCAGGGCCGAAGGGGATTCGGCATCGAGCTGGAACACCTTGGCCGGTTCGGTTTCCAGGTGGTCGGCGCCACGAATCACGTACACCGCATTGCCGTTGGAGGTGGTCTGGTTCAAGCCCCCCACTGTGCCCAGCGCATCGGTCAGGTTGATCGATTTGCCTTTGAAGCTCAGCGCGCGAGGCGCGTTGACCTCACCCATGACATAGATCCGCTTTTGGTCGTTATAGGGCAAGTACAGCCGGTCACCGCCCTTGAGGTAAACGCCTTGCAGCTGTGAGTCCTGGCGATTGAGGGTGTCCAGATCCAGCTTGTATTCGCGCCCGTCCCGGGTCAGCGTCAGGCCTGACAGGTCTGCGTTCGAGGGGTCCACACCGGCCGCGCCAACGGCCTCCACCACGCTCAGCGGCGTGGTAGTGATCGGCTGCTGCCCAGCTTTGAGCACCGCACCGGAAATCACCACGGTCTGGCTGGCGAAGCGCAATACGCTGACGTCGACCTGGGGGCTTTCGACAAATTGCGACAAGCGCTCGGCAATAAAGGCTCGCAACTCTTCGATGGTTTTACCGGCGGCCGGGATATTACCGATGTAGGGATAAAACAACGTGCCGTCCGGACGAACCAGACGCCCGTTGGCATCGATTTGCTGTTGCGGCCCCGAAGGCGCCGTCAACTCGGGGTGATCCCAGACCGTGATAAATAGCAGGTCGTTGGCACCCACGCGATAACCGCCTGGAACGTAGGACAACAACGCTGGGGGAACGGATTCGCGAACTTGCGTGGCCGCATCCATGGCAATCAGTTTAGGCGTGATGGGAATAAGCTCCACCCGGCTACTTTCCGGAGAGCCGTCACTGACCATTTGACTGGTGTCCATATGTTGACCAGGCGAAAACATACAGCCGTGCAAGCTGATACTTGCCAGCATAACAACAGATAATCTACGGATCATAAGGGCACTACGCTAGTCGAGGGCAAATCTAAAACAAGATCACCCAGAAAGCTCTGAGTGATCTTGAACAACATACTTCTTTGGGTTTAGTTGGTACCCGTCGTACCGGTTGTGCCACCCGTTCCAGAGGTACCGCCATTGGAACTGCCTCCAGAGTTTGAAGCGGCCGCCGCAGCGCCGACAATGGCCGCGCCAATCACCACGGTTTCGGCGACCGTCACTCCCCCGACCAGCGGGGTATTCATGGACAATGGCTCGCTCACTTCTTCGCTAGCCGTTTCGCTTGTCGTTTTGCTCGGCGGTTCATCCGCCGCCAACGTTGCAGTGCTCATGACAGCCAGCAAGCCGGCCGTAAGTAGTTTCTTCATATCAGACTCCTTCTCGACATCAACTCTGCATTAGATTTGATACTAAGGGACCGGGAATTGAACAGCAGGTGAATGAACTGACACCCGTAAATTTAACGAGACAGTTCATGCACATTGCCTCCTTTGGAGAATGTCATTTATAGGGAGTGCATGCCATACGCCAAACCTCATCACGTCATGGACAAAAGCGCTTGCACCGGGCAGGACTTATTGACGGAAAAAGGTGATTTTCCAAGATGTTTGCGACATGACAAGGCATTTTCGGCACAAACTCCCGATTGAAAATCACTCACTCCTCGCGCCTATTGTTATTATTAGTCAGGATTTTCCCGGTGTCTTGTCCCGCAAGGTTCTATTGTGACTGAACATTCAAGCCTAAATAACATCAGGTCATAAATAGTTAATGTTAACTATAGACCATTATTAACCCGTCATTCCCCGTTCAACACCGCGCGCAAGCGTGGGTTGCGCAAGTCCTTTTCCGAGAGTTGAGGCGATTCAATGGGCCAGGTAATGCCCAGGTCCGGGTCATTCCAGAGCAGCCCACCCTCATCCTCGGGGAAATACAAATCGGTGCATTTGTATTGAAAATCGGCGGTATCGCTGAGCACGCAGAAGCCGTGGGCATAACCCGGCGGCACCCATAGCTGCAGATGGTTGTCGGCGGTCAACTTGACCCCTACATGTTCACCGCAAGTGGCCGATTCGGGATTGATGTCCACCACCACGTCGTACACCGCACCTTGAGTAACCCGCACCAACTTGCCCTGGGGGCGGGTCCGCTGGAAGTGCAAACCACGCAGTACGCCATACTGCGAGCGTGAGTGATTGTCCTGGACGAAAGGCAACTCGATGCCGGCATCGCGATAACGCTGTTCGTGATAACTCTCGAGAAAGAACCCACGGGCATCGCCAAACACCTTGGGCTCGATAATCAGTACGCCGGGCAACCGGGTGTTGATGACATTCATTTCGAAGGCTCCATCGTCAGTACGCGCGCCAGATATTGTCCGTAACCGGTTTTATGTAACGCGGTGGCTTGTTTATCCAGTTCCGCAGCTGACAACCAACCCTGGTGATAGGCCACTTCTTCAAGGCAGGCCACTTTCAAGCCCTGCCGCGCTTCGATGGTCTGGACGAAATGCCCGGCCTCCATCAACGAATCATGGGTGCCGGTGTCCAGCCAGGCAAAACCACGCCCCAGCACGCTGACGTGCAGATCCCCGCGTTGTAGATAAGCGTTGTTCACGTCAGTGATTTCGAGCTCGCCGCGTACCGACGGTTTGACTTGCTTGGCAATGCTCACCACGTCTTTGTCGTAGAAATACAAACCAGTGACAGCATGGTCGGACTTCGGATGTGCAGGCTTCTCCTCGATCGAGATCGCCTTGCCGCTCTCGTCGAACTCGACAACGCCAAAACGCTCCGGGTCGCTGACCCGGTAACCAAAGACGGTGGCACCGGTTTGTCGTTGAGACGCTTCGCGCAACAAGGCGCTGAAGCCATAACCGTAGAAGATGTTGTCGCCCAGGATCAGCGCCACATTGCTGTCGCCGATGAACTCCTCGCCGATCAGAAAGGCTTGCGCCAGACCATCAGGAGAAGGTTGCTCGGCATAGCTGAGTTCAATGCCGAAAGAAGAACCGTCACCCAGCAAATTCTGGAAGTTGGGCAAGTCCTGCGGCGTGGAAATAATCAATACCTCGCGAATGCCCGCCAGCATTAATACCGACAGCGGATAATAAATCATTGGCTTGTCGTAGACCGGCAGCAGCTGTTTGGACACACCACGGGTAATGGGATGCAAGCGGGTGCCGGAGCCTCCCGCCAGAATGATACCTTTCATAGGGGATTCCCTTCGAAGTTAAATAGAGGCAGGTTTTGAATGTTTCAGCCAACGTGGCCAAGACGCTCGGACCGGTATTGGCCGTTGAGTATCCGTTGCCACCAACCTTGATGGTCCAGATACCACTGAACCGTTTTGCGTATACCGCTTTCAAAGGTTTCCTGTGGTCGCCAACCAAGTTCACGCTCGATCTTGCCTGCATCGATGGCGTAACGACGATCATGCCCAGGGCGGTCGGTGACGAAGGTGATCAGCTCCTTGTAAGAGCCCTGCCCTTCATCGCGGGGGCGCAACTCATCGAGCAGCTCACAGATGGTTTCCACCACTTGCAGGTTGCGCTTCTCGTTGTGCCCGCCGATGTTGTAGGTTTCGCCCACGATACCGCGCGACACTACTTCGAACAGCGCTCGGGCATGGTCCTCGACAAACAGCCAGTCGCGGATCTGCGAGCCATCGCCATACACCGGCAACGGCTTGCCGTGGATGGCATTGAGAATCACATGAGGGATCAACTTCTCGGGGAAGTGGAAGGGCCCGTAGTTGTTCGAGCAGTTGGTGACCAGCACCGGCAGGCCATACGTGCGGTGCCAAGCGCGCACCAGATGGTCGGAGCCGGCCTTGGACGCCGAGTACGGCGAGCTCGGCTCGTAGGGCGTAGTCTCGGTGAACAGGTCGTCGGTGCCTTCCAGATCGCCATAAACTTCATCGGTGGAGATATGGTGGAAGCGAAAGCCCTGTTTCTGCTCCGCAGCCAGCCCTGACCAGTAGCGGCGGCTGGCCTCCAGCATGCTGTAGGTGCCGACGATGTTGGTCTGGATGAAATCCGACGGGCTATCGATGGAACGGTCCACATGGGACTCGGCCGCCAGGTGCATCACAGCATCGGGCCGGAAACGCGCGAACAGCTCGTGCAGCGCCGCCGTGTCGCAGATATCCACCTGCTGGAATTCATACCGGGGGCTGCCAACCACCGACGCCAGGGACTCGGTATTGCCGGCGTAGGTGAGCTTGTCGATATTGAGCACGCTTACATCGGTGTTGTCGATCAGATGGCGAACGACGGCGGAGCCGATAAAACCAGCACCGCCGGTGACGATAATACGTTGGGTCACTTGCTGTACTCCTTGGGATACCACTGGATCAGTAATTTTTCGTACTGGGAAAGGATGTTTTCCCAAGTGAACTTTTCGTTGAAACGGCGGGTACTTTCAGCCTTCATCGCCGCGATCAAATGGTTGTGGTCGTCGCGCAGGTATTTCTCGAACAACTTCGCACAGTCGTGCTCGTCGTCGAAGTACACCGCTGCATCACCGGCAACCCAACGATTGAAATGGTTGTTATGGGCAATCACCGAGCAGCCGGCGCCCAATGCCTCCACCAGCGAAGGGTTGGTGCCTCCTACTTGATGGCCATGAATGTAAAAGCGGCTGAAAAACCGCAGCGCCCGAACCACCGCAGCCTCATAGATCGCGCCGGGGAAGATCACTTCCTCGCCTGCCGCGTCCATCACCCGCTTGTGGTACTCGTTCTTCTCTGGCGTGAAGTTACCCAGCACCACCAACTTATGGTTACGGCGCTTGCTGCTGAAAGCCTTGACGACCTGCAGAAAGGAGTTCTCCGGCTCCGGCCGGGCGATAACCACCGAAAAACCATGGGGCTCCAGGTCATAAGCGGCCAGGGCGGCCGGGTCTGCCTCGTTCACCCGATCCCCGCCATAAGGGATCATGGTGATCTTCGAATCATTGACCCGGGTGGCCAGGTGATCCTTGATTTTCGGGTGGTCGGCCACCAGGTGGTTACCGACCCAGCACCCTGCCCGCTCATTTAGCCAAAACCAGGTTTTGGCAATCAAACCCCACTTTTCGCGCTTCCATTCGATGCCATCCATATTGATGACATTTGTTTGACCCTTCATGCGTTGAAGAATATTGAAGACAGCTGTGTTGTAACCGAGGGTCAAAAAAAGACCATCCTGGCCCAATGCGTGGATAGTGGCTTTCCAGTCGAAGATCATGGTTCCAGCGACCCCCGTATTGGCGGACGGGATATGTACTCGTTTAACGCCACGCCATTCGGTAGTGGAGATCCCACCTGTGCCTTCTTCTTGGCAATAAACGACGACCTTCCAACCGTTATTAGTTAAGTAAAGTGCGAGTTTCTCTGCGAAGGTTTCGAATCCACCATGCTGGGCTGGAATACCTCGTATACCCAATATATGAATTTGTTTATTACCCCCCATACACCCCCCAAAATTATCGACATAAACAACAAACCTTCATTTTAAAAAATTTCTTTTTATCGCATCCAAATATCTAAACCTATACTTCTTCGTTGGCTCTATATACGAACCCTCACCATACTCATTCCAACAACATATAATCACAGTATTGTGAGTTTTCTCTTTATTGGAGCGAGCAGTAGTTATAGCTTCATGCATATGATGATCAAATTCTTCTGGCGTACTGATAGAACTATCGTGTAAAGGATCAATACTCCCACCCCACGGTCTTCGATCCCAGCCGGAGGTAGCTGGCACAAGGTACGGCAGCGGCGAATTGTTAATCATCCAACTCCAATTTTCCTGATAAGCATCAGACAACTCAGCATAAGAGCGAGACTGCTTATATAAATTCTGCCTTAACGCAGGAGCAGATTGGTAGTTATAAGCAGTTAGTGCATCATAAGTTGCATCAGGTAATATTTTCTTAACAACGTTATCAATCGGCGCCGTATTGGATATAAAATATATGCCCTTAAAGCCTTCATTTCTTGCTTGTTGCCGAGCTCGGGCCAACAAGCTTTTGGTAGTCTCTCCAAATTGTTTTGCATGTTTTTCAAGAGACTCTGGTGAAAAAATTACTACGACCGGTTCATCATTGATTTTCTTATAATTACTGTTGACGAAATAGTTTTTTAGCCAATATGCAACAACCTCATCAAACTGCCTTAAACTTGATGGTGTATCAGTGTGGTTTGCCCATAAGATCGCAAAATCAATGCCTGTTGTTTTGCTGTGCTCTATAAATGAATCAATGGCATGATTTAGAGTCACCCCATATTTCGGGACCCAATACCAGTCATAGACTACGAAATCAATGTGATTGTCTTTCATCCACATCAACTGCTTAGAAGTCACATTTTTCGATCCATCCTTATACCAGCCAAGCAATGGTTCTTTATCAGGGAACCTTTTTATTAAATCCCATGGCGGACGCTTGATCAATGGAGCCTCTTGCTTCCAACCTGGAAAATAATACACGCCTATACTGGTAACATCTTCACCAAAGCAACTGTTGAGCAAAATAAAAAAGATCACGACAGCGCGAAAAAACTGTTTCGCAAAAAAACTAACAGCCCTTGCACCAAATCTTTTCACAGGCTAACTCTCCACAGTCTTCCGGTCTTCCAACCTTCCGAAAACAAAGGACAATAGCAGAGCTACATTTCGATCTAGTTTATGCATACTAATACCAGAGAAAAAACATCTCGATAAACCTAAAACAACTGAACCACTTCTCAACTCAACAATTAAAGATAACAATTTCTGCTGAGAAGGTATTACTCTCCAACCGTAACACTCATTAAAACTAGCAGCCTGCAATACAACCCTGTTTAGATATTTTTGAGCTTTTAACCAAGGCTTTTGATTATATAGAAGTCGTAGATAATGCCGAAAGCCGGAGTCTTTGGCACCTAGACAATTACCTCCATGCTGGCGATAAAGAATAGTAGGCTTATCCAAATAAGTGATTTTACCTAAACTAGATGCGACCAACGCCAGCCACCAGTCGTGCATCATTATGTTATTCGGTGTAGCAGATGCGGATAGTTTACTTTCTTCAAGTAGTTTTCTATTCGCCGCAATCGTGCACCCAACAACGACGTTCTGAATTAGTAGTTTTGAGAAATTGACTCCTTTTATAGGATCAAATCTACTTTTGTCCATAAAAGAGCTTGATATTTCCCGCAAACGCTCGTCCACGACCTTTAGATCAGTGAATACCAAATGTGGCCCATCATAGGACTTAAGAATTTTTATGCTGTCACAAACCTTATTCGGCAACCAAACATCATCTTGATCGCAAAACATAAAATATTCTGTTTCAACACAAGCCAAAAGTTTAATAAATGACCCGGCTGGGCCTTGATTTCCATAATCATCAGCAATTATCTGCACCCGTGCATCTTTTGCCGAATAAGATTTCACAATTTCAAGCGTGCTATCAGAAGAACCATCATCCCTTACAAGCAACACCCAATCTTGGTATCGTTGTTGAACAATAGAATCTATCTGCTCTCTTAAATACTTCTCACCGTTATATGTTGAAAGCAGAATAGTCACAGAACCACTTGAATTAGCCATCTCGTCGCCCCTTACTAAAAAATTATGAACCTTTGTTTTTTTGAAAGACTTCAAGTTTAGTTAGAAGCGCAAAATATACATATGCCAACGTAAACACCTCAAAGGTGCTTAATACAGCACAAAATATTAAAAACCCAAACAACGATATTGAAAGACCGTCCGACACACTGCTATACGGCGACTCCAACTTAGCCGTAAGCTTTCTTGCCTTCCGATAATAAGCTACCACTATACAAACAAAAAATATAAACGCAGGCAATCCGGAATCAGCTGCAATTGTTAGATAGTAGTTATCAACTGACTTTTCACCCGTTGTGACATTTGAACTTGCAACATGATCCACAGCCAACCCAGGCCCCCATCCTACCAGTGGATGCTTCTCAAATGTATCCAGCCCAAGATTAAACTGATCAATTCTTGCTTGAGTGCTCATTGATTCAGAATTACTTTGCCCTTCAAGTGCAAGACTCGCAAAATTATATGCGACTGGAATACCCGCAAACAAAACAGCAATCATAAAAAACGATCTAACAATGGGCATTATCTTTCGTTGATTTTTTAGGTCCCGGATCAATTTAAACAGAAACATAAGCCCAAGCTGAAGTACAAAAATAAGGACTCCAGCTCTCGACCCAGTAGAAATCAGCGTATATATCCCAAGCAACAAAACCGTGACGGAAGCAAGTTTTATATGCCTACTGATTTTTGTTTTTAAAAACAAAATCGCTATTGGAATAGTTAATATCAAGTACTCAGCCAATACTAACGGATGCAAGAAACCAGCCTGAGCCCTGTAAGTCCCCCTAATTTTTTCCGTTAACGCCGATGCAACATACCCCGTTTCCATTGCGCTTCTAGGAACCAAACTATAAAACATATTAGCTTTAATTAAAGACTCAACAACCCCAATCACAGAAACTATGACCGCACCATATAACACAAACTTAAGCGCCTCAATTATCTTCTGCTTACTTGTCACCAACAAAATAGTTATTACAAAAAAAGAATACTGTAAGAGAACATCTAAAGCAGCAATAAAAACTGAATATATAGGATCTTCCGAAAAAACAGATGATATTAATCGCCACAAAAAAAATGAACTTACAAGAACTACCGAGCGGGAGCTTTCGCGAAAACTTCTATACGCGATCGTCATATTTTTTGGCGAAGCCAATATTGAAAACACCGTCAACACTATTAACAGTAAGGCGTACACCCTCTGAATATTAAGTATAGGTAGACCCGAAACTTTAAGACCCGCATACGTTGGCCACAAAGTAAATAACGTGAGGTATGCCAAGTATAGTCTATATAACATACTCAGACATTCTTCCTATTTTCTCTCATCTTGAGTCCACGCTTTACTGTACCTGCAAATGATCTTAATAAAGATACAGGCGTAGCGAGCATAGTTGCCTTCAACAGAAGACTTGTATTATATTTTGGAACGACCAAGCCAATCAGCCTTAGAGCCAAGAACCTAAACAACAATGTTTTCTTTCTATATGCTTGATGAAACTGAACCTTTTCTACTCTAGTACAATCCACTTCACTGGAAATGTTTATATATCCACTTTTAATACATTGCTCCAAGAGATTTTGCCCTGCTTTATTTCTAGAAATAATAAAGCTCTGGCCATCCCTTTCTGAGAAATCAGGCGATCCATCCTCCGCAACATGCCAGGCATCAGCACCTGTAATATCTGAAAATTCACCTGTGCCATCGGGACATAACTTACAACGCCATTGTACTCGCGGACTAAGAACATATCTCCATGACTCCTCATAGGACATAGATCTTGTGGTATCGTCCTTGAGTGTGACTGTAGCAGACCCTGGCCAACCATCACCTCTGTATCTAAAGTCTTTAACTTCAGATTCCTCTACTCCTAAATCTTTAACAATTTTCAGAGTACCTTTTTTACTGGGAACACCGGCACACATGAACGACAGCATATATTTAATTTTGTCGTTTACTCGCTTGTCGTGCTTTGCCAATCTTCTCAAAGCTGCCACATCACAAGGCTTTCCGACGAAAGCAAAGGTTCCCGGCCTGTCTAACAAACTAACAATAGTATTTAAAGGGGCCGAGGGAGAGTATCTAGAACCAGTAGCGCTTAATATTTCAGCTCTATTTTTTGCTATATTAACTTGTGTATCGAACGGATTCTCATCACCCACACAAGTATTCACGACGTAATCTACTATTTTTTCCTCTAATAGATATATTTGAAGTGCACTCAAGACTCCACCAGATGACCCTTTTAGACGAACCTCGCTATCTGACGCAGCACCAATAGAAATGGTATCGACAACGCCCCACAATGGGTGATGATCTTTACTAGCAGTAGCGTGACTAACATTCAATCCTGGACAAACATCTTTTATAACCATTGAATCCGACAGCTTCAGCTCGTTATAAATTGTCGGCCTTAAATATCCTTCATCATTCATTGCAACCTTAATATTACTGGCACCCGCGATACTTTCACACAGCCCGCACCCAGTACATAGATTGTTTTTCTCTACTAACTTAATGATATTTGAGCTCATTTATTCATAGCTCTCAAATTTTCTTTTCAGGAAAGTTTTATATACACCGAGCTTAGTTTGTGCCAAGACATTACTCTTGTTTATTTCTTTGGCAAGATTTTCTCTATCAGCGTAACCTTCTAAAATTGCATCAATAGCGGCTTGAGTTGTATCAGATTGACCATCTACTAAATTTTTGTACCCTAATGTCCCATACAACCCGCTAAACTTACGACTGTACGCCACAGGCACTACGGGCACCCCGCTAGAAAAGGCCGCAATTGTTGCATGCATACGCGCACCGGTAAAAAAGTCCAAATTCGAAATATAACTTTTTGCCTCTACAGGTGAAGAAAATTTAGGCGCCAATACACACTCAGGAAATTTATTCTTAACACTCAAGCTAGCGCGATAATCATCTTCAATCGCATACCTATCAGTTATGACATGCGAGACTAAGTGCACTCTAACATTGCCATCCTTCGAAAACTCTTTAATAACACTCTCGATCAAGTTCGGATAGTTAATCGTCAATCCGAATTGATTCTCCCCGTTGTACCCTCCATTCATTAGCAACCCGGAAATATTGATCCCTACATCTATATTTTCTTTTGCTTTTTGAACATTTTCACGGTTATACGGTAGTGCAAAAGCCAGGTCGGTTACTACGCTTGAGTTACGCTGATGTCCATTTTCTACTAGATAACGATAGGACTGCTCATCTCGAGCAAACACAGCACTCGCTTTCTTTAGAATGAAATTTGATACAACCTTTCCATACCCCTTGTTAAACGGCCCAATAGTTTGGGGGCTAAGCACAAGTTCTTTACCGCAATTAATCACTAGTGCCTTACTCAATGCCTGCTGAAGAAATCTTTTAAAACCATATATATCCGTAAAACTATCACCCTCACTCAAATCAAACACAATAAAGCACTCAGATATCGCCTTCTTTATCTCAAGTAGCTTTAACGGATTTTTAGCTATTTGCCTTATCGAAAATTGAGAATAACTTACTTTGCGTGTCGTCGCTTTTTGAAATTCATTATCCGTCGACGGCATCATTCCAATGACGTGGTAACCGACATCTAAATTAAGGTCTTTAAGAGCCTCTTCAATCAAACAAAAATGACTGTAACTTAAAGCTCCCACACCTAAATTTTCAGAGGGATAATTATGCCATAAAAGTCCAATTTTTTTCATTGCGCAATTCTTTCAAAGTGATTAATAAAAAAGATAGCTATAAGCATATAGAATCCGATGGTTAGCGCTATGTTTTGTTTCGACAGCCCCAATGGTACGTTACTGCTAATTAGCCTAAAAATATAAAGCACGTGCAGCACCAAAATAGAAACCAGAAGAGAAACTATAATCCCCTTTATTCCCAAATATGGCGCAACCAATACAGATAGCGCTAAAAAAATTAGCATGCTTAAAACGTTGTAAAAAGCCCGATAACTTTGATGCCCTAAGCTAGATAAGACTATCCCGTGTGCTGCCGCCAAATATCTCTGCATCAGCAAAACACCTATAAGAGGAAGTAAGCTTACTAGCTCTACATATTTATCTCCGTAAATGACGCTTGTCATTAATGCCGAGCCATATATGAACAGCACCGCTCCTAGACCGCCTAACAACTGCATCTTAAAATACAGCCGGACTATCAGAGCTTTTAACTTGTCGTCATCAGCGTTATGCCTTGAAAGACTCGGGAGATAAACATTAGACAAGACTTGCGCCCCCGTATTTGCACCTTGTAATAGGCGCATTCCTGCCTGATATATACCCACTGCGTTGTGCCCTAGCAAATATCCCACAATAAGAGTATCAACACTGGTCACCAAGTTAGTTAAAAACGCATCTATTCCAAAAGCCGTATTTCTTTTTATATCGTTTATGGTCTTTTTCAGACTACCCCGGATCATCTGTTGGTAGTCTATAAACTTATAGATAGTACAGGACAAAGCAAGCTGTACCACTTTGCAAAAGAGCATACCCAATGCAACACTTTCCGCCCTCCCTCCCACAATCAAAATCATCATGAGCACAGAAAAATATACACAGTTACTGATCAGTGTAATTGCAGCTTCGTAATGGTACTTATTAATGCCCCTATACACCGCATTCATAGATTCAGAAAACGAGGTCATAACACATGAAGCTAAAACAATAAAAAACAAAATCACCTGGTACATATGAAGCTTCAAGTACATTACCGTTAGCGCTGAAACAAGGAGCAATACCAATGACAACGCCAACTTAGCCTTTATAACATCAGCGAGTATCTGCCCTTCTTGACCTTTGTTAACCCCTATATCACGCAAGATACTTTGAGTGAACCCAAAATCCACAATCAAACATGCTATCGTTGCCGCTGTATATATGTATATGAATTCACCAAACTCAGATACATTCCAATAACGCGCCATAAAAACGAATAGCGCGACGTTAGTTAACAGTCGAACAAATACGGTAAAACCCATGAAAAATATTTTTCGAATCACTGACAAACCCTTTGGCCTTTACAAGCTCTCTAGAGAGCGCGGGCACGCTACCGCCCCAGGATTTTTCGTCTTATTCCTCAGGACGTGATGTTTCCATGAAATATCGGTTTGATCATGCCTATTGGCTAATGATCCGGAGCAGCAGTGAACGATAAAACCCAAGAATAATAGCAACGCTATCAAACATCTGAACTTATGACGCGACCTATTCGATACTCATCAACTTTTGTCGGAGGCGTAGGCATAGTGGTAATAACCATAATCACTGTAGCCATATCTGTTGGAGGCTTTTTTCTCCACGCCGTTGAAAATCGCACCTTTAATGACAACGCCATTCTGGGAGAACCGACGGACCGTCAACTCGATTTCTTTCGCCGGATTCAGGCCATAGCGCGTCACAATCAGGTTGGTCCCGGACAGGCGCCCGACAATCGCCGCATCTGTCACCGCCAGTAGTGGCGGCGTATCGAGAATCACCAGATCGTATTGCTTGCTCGCCTGCTCCAATAGCGCACTGAAATTGGCGTGCATCAGTAGCTCGGAAGGATTGGGCGGGATTTGGCCTCGACTGATAAAGTCGAAGTTGTCGATTTCGGTCTTATGGACAGCCGTGGCCACATCACAGCGCCGGGCCAGGATATCGGAGAGCCCATTATCTGAAGTAGCACCCAACACTTTGTGCAGATAACCCTTGCGCATGTCGACATCGATCAACAATACCCGCAGACCGGTTTGTGCTATCACCACCGCGAGGTTGACCGACACGAACGTTTTACCCACTTGAGGACTGGGCCCGGAAATCATCAAGCGGTTATTGTCGGCCTCATGCATGGCGAAGTGCAGACTGGTACGCAAACTGCGCAGTGCCTCGATTGCCAGATCGGTAGGATGAGTGACGGCCAGTAATGAAGTCCCATTGGAACGCCCTCGTCCACGGGAGACTTTGTCTTCTTCGGTTTTCTGCAGAATGCTGTAGGGGATCGATGCGTAGACCGGCAACCCCAGTTGCTCGATGGCTTCCGGGCTTTCGAGCCCCCGGTTCAGAGCCTTGCGTATCAGCACCAAGGCCACTGCCAGGAAGCCGCCAAAAATCGTAGCAACCAATACAATCAAGGCTTTTTTCGGTTTGACCGGTTTGAGGAAATTAACGTCCGCAGTATCGATCACACGCACGTTACCCACGGTCCCCGCTCGCATCACATCCAGCTCCTGAGACTTGTTCAGCAACTGGGTGTAAATGGCCGTACCGACCTCTACATCCCGGGTAAGGCTCAGCAGTTCTTGCTGGGTGGAGGGAAGGCTCTCCACCTTGGACGCCAAATTTTTCTGCTTGCTGCTCAACTCCCCGATCTGGGTCAACAATGCGCGATAGGCAGGATGTTGGCGGGTGAATTTGCGGTCCATCTCGGCTTGCTGCAACTTCAGCTCTGAGATGCTGGTATCAAGCCCGACAATCTGATCGAGAATGGCTTTGGTTTCGAGCGTGATGTCCACAGACTTGCTGCGCGTCTGGTATTCATTCAAGGCATTCCCGGCTTTTTCCAGGTCCTGCTTGACCACCGGAAGTTGCTCTTTGAGAAACGCCAGGCTCTGCGCCGCCTCAGCAGAAGTGCGCTCTACGTTTTGCCGCACATAAATAGCGGCAATTTCATTGAGTGTTTCAATGGCCTGATTCGGATCTGTGCTTTCCAGCGCCAGCCCGATCATGCCCGACTCTTTTCCTCGCTCGGTTACATCCAAATCCTCTTGGTAGTCGAGGATGCTGGTCAGGCGAGAATTGCGGATGATTCTGAAGCGAGTCCCAGGATTGGCATGCATTTCCTCTATCTGAAACGTAACGCCATTTTTTTCGAAAAGTTGTCCCGCCTGACTGGAGACCAGTAGATTGTCGTCTTCGTCCACCAAAGTGTAATGGCCATTTTCACCCGTGGTCAGGGTTAACTTCTTGCCCAGTTGCGAGTCGGGAAGATCCAGTTTGAATATCTTCAGCGACTCCCCTCCCCAGGCGAAACTGTTCAACCCCAACAAGGGGTCGGCTATTTCACCGGGTTTTTTATTCTGGAATCGACGCGCCAGGAACTCACCGACAACCGGGAAATACTTCGGCTGTATGACAATATCAAGTTTCAGGTTATCGACCGTTTTACCAATCACCGCACGAGACTTGATCAGCTCGATCTCGGTCACAGAAGGCGACTCTTTTCCCAACATGCTGCTGACATCGGAGAAACCTAACAGATCGTTCTTCTTCGCTTCGACCTGCAACAACGCATTCGCCTGGAATACCGGTGTCGCCAGCACCGCATACGCGGCCCCGGCCACCATGAAGGCACCGGTAATCGCGGCAATCAGCCATCTATGGTCGATGAGTGTTCCAAACAGGCCGAGAAGATCAATCTCGTCATTGTCGTCGTCCCGCACGTTGACTACCGGTGCTTGCTGCATAAGTCGGATTCTTTGCCTTGATTACGATTCAAAAAGGAAGTGGCCATCAGCGTGCTAGACGCTGTGCCCATGCGTGTACGGCTTCTTCGATCAACGCATAAGCGTGCACAAAAGCAGGTTTGCCTTGACGGTAGGGGTCGCTGATCTCTCGATCGTCCTGCCATTTGCCCAACAACAACACCTTGCCCCGCGCTTCAGGGGCAATGTTGAGCACGCCACTGACATGCCGCCGCTCCATCACCAGAATCAAGTCCGCCTCACTGACGGCTTGAGAAGTGAGTTGAACGGCCTGGTGCTCATGGGGCAGATGACCATGCTCCGTGAGTACGGCGTGTGCCGTCGCCTCGATGGGCTTGCCCGTCAGGGCGGCAAGGCCGGCTGAACTGACCTGAATATCGGAATGGACGAGTGCCCCACGCAGCAAATGCTCCGCGGTGGGACTGCGGCATATATTGCCAACACAGACAATCAAAACCCTTTTAAGCAAGATGACCTTCCCCGTCTTGTCAACATTGGCGGTGACCTAGCACTTGCCGAACATAAGAGCTTTAAATTACGAATGAGCCCGGTCATTTATAATGACCAGGAACTGCGACTGAAACTTTCAAACAGTCAATGCGTATTTATTACCATGGCGCTTGAACAGCCCCCAACTTTTTATCCAGACAAAAAATAACATCACACTCTTCAAAGTGTGAAAATAACAGTTGGTAAATTTATCCAGACAATTTCTAACGGTTGTCGTTTTCTAGCGATCGTTCAATCTAAATTACACTGAAATAGCGAATGACTAATGTATAGCCGTTCCGCTAGTGCATTGCCAGGGTGTCGAACATTTGGTTAGTAGTTGGGTAAGGGACGCCTTGGGCAATAACTCTATTTACAGCGGGTTACGTCACGAGCATGCCGTGGAACAACTGGGCATGCTCGCCGGGCAATCGGTTGCTCGATGTCTCCCTTGCCCGCGCCTGGCGAGAAGCTTGGTGTGCAGAACTTTCGCAGCCCCTGGCGCGTTGCGAACATTTTTCTCGAGTGATCGGGCCGTTCAGAGCCCGCACTCCCCAGCGTGACCGGCTCCGCCATCTTTCCTACTGCCATTAGCCACTCCATCAGTCTACTTTCAAGGACGCTTCCATGATTCGTAAATGCCTGTTCCCCGCCGCCGGTTATGGGACCCGCTTTTTACCTGCCACCAAGGCCATGCCGAAGGAGATGCTGCCGATTGTCAGTAAGCCGCTGATCCAGTATGCCGTCGAGGAAGCGCGTGACGCCGGTCTGCAACATATGGCCATCGTCACCGGCCGCGGCAAGCGCGCGCTGGAGGATCATTTCGATACCAGCTACGAGCTGGAGCACCAGATTCGTGGCACCGATAAGGAAAAGTTCCTGCACGGCACTCGCGAGCTGATCGATACCTGCAGCTTTTCCTACACCCGTCAGGTGGAAATGAAAGGCCTGGGGCACGCCATTCTCAGCGGCCGCTCGTTGATCGGTGATGAGCCATTCGCCGTGGTGCTGGCCGACGACCTGTGCCTGAACCTGGAGGGGGATGGAGTTCTGGCGCAAATGCTCAAGCTTTATGAGCAGTTCCGCTGTTCGATCGTGGCGATCCAGGAAGTACCCCGCGAGCAGACTCAGAAATACGGCGTGATTGCCGGCGAGTTGATTCGCGAGGGGATTTACCGGGTCAACAGCATGGTCGAAAAACCCCGTCCGGAAGACGCCCCGTCCAACCTGGCGATCATCGGTCGATACATTCTGACCCCCGACATCTTCGACCTGATCGCTGACACCGAACCTGGCAAGGGCGGTGAAATCCAGATCACCGATGCGCTGATGAAGCAGGCCCAGAACGGCTGCGTACTGGCTTACAAGTTCGAGGGTCGACGCTTCGACTGTGGCGGTGCCGAAGGTTATATCGAAGCCACCAACTTCTGCTTCGAGCATCTGCATCAAAACGCCCTGTGATGTTGCTGTCCCCCGATATGGTCTTTATCACCTTATGGACGAAGCCTCTATGAATACGTTGAGCGGTTTCAAGGCAGATGACAGTTGCCACCCGTATAGCGCTGACCTTAAGCACAACCTCGCGTACCGCATCGTGCGCGCCTATGCGTCGGAACTGATTTTCCCCCGAGTGCGAAAACCACCGGTACTACTGGTGGAACGCATCGGCGCGTTTCCCTCCTCCGGGGAGATCCGCCGCCAAGTCAAGGATGGTCCGGCGCTGCTGGCGAGCATCAAGCAGCGTTACGCCCGCGATGCCCTCGACCTCAACGAGAGCAGCGGGCTGAACCTGGTCTTTGCCGACTGGCGCTTCAGCTTGCGCCTCTCGGGCGAGGGTTGCGTAGCTTGCCTGACCGTGGAAAGTCGGGGCGACAGCTCGCTCCTGCAGCGCAAAACCGCCGAACTGCTGGAGCAGATCGATGCAGGGAGGGCATTTGAATGAACGCGATTGCAGAACACGCCACCAAAGCCTGGTACCTGGTCCAGTGCAAGCCCAAACAAGATGAGCGCGCCGAAGAACATTTGCAGCGCCAAGGCTATGCCTGCTTTCGCAAGACCTACAGACGTGAGCGCATGTTGCGCGGGCAACGTCGAGTGATCAGCGAGTCGCTGTTTCCGGGCTACCTGTTTATTCAACTGAGCCTTCAGGATAGCTGGGGTCCACTGCGCTCGACCCGCGGCGTTTCGCGGGTCGTCGGGTTCGGCGGTCAGCCACTGCCGATCCGCGATGCGCTGATCGACGAGCTCCAGGAGCGGGACAGCCAGGCGATCGTGACCACGCTGTTGAAACACGGAGATGCAGTGCGTATCACTGAAGGCCCGTTCTGCGATCTCGAAGCGGTGTTCCTGGCCATGGACGGCGAGGAACGGGTGCTGCTGATGATGAATTTCCTGCAGCGTGAACAGCAAATCAGCCTGCCACTGGCGCGGGTCAACAAGCTTTAGATTCTTTTAGATGCTCACACAAAAACGCCGCTCAACAACAAGCGGCGTTTTTTATCAACACAGGAAAACCTACGCCCCTTCCGAGAGGTGATTCCAGTCGATCCAACCCAAAAACCACGTCGCCAGAATCAGTAAACCGAAGGCGATCCGGTACCAGGCAAACACCGCATAACTATGGTTGGCGATGAACTTGAGCAAACCGCGCACGGCAATCATCGCAAAGACGAAAGCGGCGACAAACCCTAGGGCAAACACCGGCAAGTCTGCGGCCTGGAACAGATCGCGATACTTATAGCCCGAGTACACCGCGGCACCCACCATTGTCGGCATCGCCAGGAAGAACGAAAACTCGGTGGCCGTCTTGCGTGACAGGCCAAACAGCAACCCGCCGATAATCGTCGATCCCGAGCGCGAAGTGCCGGGAATCATCGCCAGGCATTGCGCGCAACCGACTTTCAAGGCATCGGTCCAGCGCATCTCGTCCACGTGATCGATCACCACCACATGCTCGCGTTGTTCGGCCCACAACATAATGATCCCGCCAATCACCAGCGCCACGGCCACGGTGATCGGGTTGAACAGATACTGATGGATTTTGTCGGCGAACATCACACCCAGGACCACCGCCGGCAAGAAACCGATCAGCAAATTCAGAGTGAAACGTTGCGCATTACGCTGGGTCGGCAAACCCGTGGTGATGTCCAGAATCTTGCGACGAAACTCCCAGACGACCGCCAGAATTGCTCCCAACTGAATAATGATATTGAACGCCATGGCTCGCTCACCGCCAAAGTCGAGCAAGTCCGCGGCAATAATCTGGTGCCCCGTACTGGAGATCGGCAAAAACTCTGTGAGTCCTTCAACCAGCCCTAGAATCGATACTTGCGTGGTGGTCCAGAAGTCCATTAATCCCCCGTTAACCCCTTTCGGCTGAAAGGTCTGTTGTTGATTCCGAGCAGCTGTCGGATCAACGGAGAATTAAAACGCATTATCCACCGGCTTGAGCCAAACGTTATAAAACGACCATGACCAGGGCGATGACCACTTCTACGACTCCGTCCGCCTGCTACGCTTTGCGTTCATGACTGGAGGACTCACCACTCATCGTCAGCTCGTTGACGTTTTGAGTTTGGACGCGCGCAATGTCTACCCCAAAAAATGATCGCCCAGAGAGAACACTCCACATGGCAAAGATCATAGTGCTCGCCGGTGATTTCCCGCAGTGCGATGGGGAGTATCACTCGGGAACCATCACGCTCAAAACAGCCCTTAAACCACGACAGGGGAAGAGTTTCTCCGTCTCGGAACTTAAGGATCTGACGGTCCAGAGCACGGACTCCAGTAAAAATCTAACGAGCGCCATCGGCTTTGGCATTGCGGGCGCTATGTTGCTGGGTCCGGTCGGAGCCATCGCCGGCTATCTGCTGGCCGGCAAGAGCACCGAGGTGACCTTCATGGCCACCCTGAAGGGCGGCGGCAAGCTCCTGGCGGCAACCGATAGCGATACCTACCGGGATATCTCGGAACGAGCCCTCAAAAAATCCCGCCCCAGCCGCCGAGACACCCTTTCCGAGTCATTTGATAACGGATTCATTCACTGATCCGCTGGCCCCGTGACCGCGAAGATGTTGCAGGGCACTCGATACAGAACATGCTCCGTCGTACTGCCCACCCACTTGCCCAACCCCTTGCGATGCGCATTGCCCATGACGATCACATCGGCCCGGTGATGCGCGGCAAAGTCAGCCAGCGCTTTGCCGGGCGGCCCCGCAACGAAGTGTTGTCGCTCGGTGGGCACGCCGTAGTGGTCGGCCAATGCGATAAATGACTTATGCAGAGACTTGCGCACGTCAGTGTTGAAGCCTGGCATCGTCACCGCCCCCGCACCTGCGTCGGATATATGTGTCAGCGACAGATCATAGGCATGCAGCAGATGCAGTTCTGCGTTGCATTGCATGGCCAATCCGTTCGCTGCCTGGATGATGCGGTCGTTGATGCCGGTGATCTGCGTCTCGGGTTGCGACGGATCGACCGCTGCCACGATCACCCGCGGCAGCGGACACCTGACTTCACTGACCAGATGCACAGGCACCGGACATTCGCGCAACAGGTGCCAATCCAGAGGCGTAACGAAAACACGCTTGAGTGCAGACTCGTGCTGCACATCCTTGATCACCAGATCCGGCTGCATTTCTGCCACATGCCGAAGGATCTCTTGCAACGCGTGGCGCGTTACAAGCACTTCGGTGCTCACCGTGACTCCGCGCCCGCGTATCAGATCTGCTTCATCCTTCAGCCACTTTTCGTTCTCTTGCTCACAGGCCTCACGAAACCGCGCACCGGCGCTCATCAAACCCAAAAGGTGAGAGTCTTCGATAAACACCGTGACGTGCAGCGCTGCGCCAGTGGCTTCAGCAATGGCGACAGCTCGCTCCAACGCCGGAGTGTGACGCATGGCTGGGCCGGCTATCAGAAAGAGTCGTTGATATTGGCTCATGTAACACCTCCAAACGTTCCGGGATATCTAACTCCCCCAACGCTCTCGTCTGTCACACCACCGACGATTGGCTATCGCCTCAACTAACGGGATCGACACTATCAATATACGCCTGGATTCAATAAGCGAGTGATAAACGTGCCACGTCACACCGAATCCGATGTTCCGGATTCGGTGATGACCCAACGCTACTTCTGCGCGTATTTCGTGCCGTGCGAATCGTTAAGCTGTGCCTGCATCAGCCCCCACTCACGCTGAATGATCGAGTAAGGAATAAAGATACTGATCCGCTCAGCGCCCTTTACCCCAGGGTGAAAACTCACATCGTGAAGTGTGGTGGAGAAAAATCCGACATTAATACCGACAATGCTGCCGTCATTGGCGATAACGGGCCCACCCGACATACCCTTGATCATCGGGGCATCATGGATGGCATAGCGTTCGCCGCTGCCTTCATCACTGTTGATGAAAGGCGCCGGATACACCTTGCCTTGCCCGCTGACCGTTGTCATATACGGGCTCGTCCCCACGGCAGTGATGTGCTCACCCACGCGCGGTGCGCGCCATGACGGATAATGGCCGTCGGCCTTGTGCTTGATGAAGACCAGGTCGCAGCCGGTGCTGCAGCTGTATATCACGTTGCGGATGAGGGGGGTGTGGCGGGTGGTGACGGCGTAGTCCTCGTTCCATTGCACCGCCGAGGCTGTGTACAGCCAGGGCAAGGGAAAGCCCGAGAAGACTGAGAAATATGAATCATTGGCAGGTCCCGACACGTCGGGTTTTACCATACCGTTGCATCCTGCAATACCAGCTCCTATTAAAAAGTAGGCCATGATTTTAATCATGATGTTCACCGACTTATAAGGAGGTTTTAGTTTTTGTTGTGTCATTTCTTTAGTGATGGGATTGTTGTATTTCTTCCTCGCTGCCTGTTCTGGTGGGTAATGTATGGCTTAGGTTGTAAGTGTGTGTATGAATTAATTGCGCTAAGAACAATCGCTTTTCGTTACATATAAAAAACTTCAAATATTTGGCGCCTGAAAAATGTCACACACGCCAAAATAAATATAAATGGAAGTTGCACTTAATAAGTGTAAAACGCGTAAAACAGCACTTTTAGAGCGATTTAGAGCACTTTGGAGTGCCTCGGCAACCTAACAGAAATCAGTGCCGCGAAAATAACAAATGCACTGGATATCCATAAACACGCTTCTAGCCCGAAGACCTGAAAAACCCAACCGGAGAGCACGGTGCCGATCAGCCGTCCCATGGCGTTGGACATGTAGTAAAAGCCCACATCCAGCGATACGCCGTCTTCCTTGGCGTAGGACACGATCAGGTAGCTGTGCAGCGAGGAATTCACCGCGAACAACGCACCAAAGACCATCAGTCCGCCCAACAGCACCCACTGTGGCGACAATCCGGAGTTCAGCCCCAGCGCGATTACCGCGGGCAGGCCTGCCAAGGCAACCGCCCAAAGAAACGCCGCGCGGCCATCCGGGACATGCCCTCGTTGCTTGCCGGTGATCCGCGGCGCGAGCGATTGCACGATGCCGTAGCCGATCACCCAGGCCGCCAGGAATCCACCGACCTTCCAGAAGTCCCAGCCAAACACGCTACTCAGGTACACCGGTAAAGCCACGACGAACCAGACATCGCGGGCACCGAACAGGAACATCCGTGCCGCCGACAAGATGTTGATGGCCCGGCTCTTGGAGAGGATGTCGCGAAACCTTGGCTTGGCTTTCGCCTTGCCCAGGTCCTTTTTCAACAGGATCAAGCTGCCGAGCCAGATCAGCGAAAGAACGCCTGCCATGGCCAGCAGCGCCCCTCTGAAACCGATCAGGGCGAGCAATGCCCCGCCGAGAAAGAAACCGACGCCCTTGAGGGCATTCTTCGAGCCGGTGAGGATGGCTATCCATTGATAAAGCGTGCCCTGTTGCCCGTCAGGCACCAGAAGTTTGATCGAGCTTTTGGCGCTCATCTTGTTCAGGTCTTTGGCGATCCCCGACAGTGCTTGCGCCCCCATCACCCAAGGGATCGTCAGCCAGGTGACTGGCACCGTCAGCATCAACAGCGCCACCACCTGCATCCCCAGCCCGATGTTCATGGTCCGGTTCAGCCCCAGTCGCGCGCCGAGATAACCGCCCAGCAGGTTGGTGATCACGCCAAAGAGTTCGTAGAACAAGAACAACGCCGCGATTTGCAACGGGCTGTAGCCCAACCCGTGAAAGTGCAGCACCACCAACATGCGCAAGGCACCGTCGGTGAGGGTAAAGGCCCAGTAATTGCCCGTAACAAGCAGGTATTGCCGCACTGACGGCGCGAGGGCTGACAAGGCTTTCATCAACGTTCCTTAAACGGCCAGACCGACCATCCTGGCCAATTCGACGGTGCGGTTCGCGTAAGCCCATTCGTTGTCGTACCAGGCATAGAGTTTGACCTGGGTGCCGTTGATGACCAGGGTCGACAGCGCATCGATGATCGATGAACGCGGGTCGGTGCGGTAGTCGATGGACACCAGCGGACGCTCCTCGAAACCGAGAATGCCTTTGAGTTCGTTTTCAGACGCGTCCTTGAGAAACCGATTCACTTCTTCAACTGTGGTGACGCGCTCGACCTCGAACACACAATCAGTCAGCGAAGCATTGGCCAACGGTACGCGCACGGCGTGACCGTTCAGACGCCCGCGCAGCTCAGGGAAAATTTCCGCGATGGCGGTGGCCGAACCAGTGCTGGTCGGGATCAGGCTCATGCCCGAAGCCCGCGCCCGGCGCAGATCCTTGTGGGGTTGGTCGAGAATGCTTTGGGTGTTGGTCAAGTCGTGGATGGTGGTGATCGAGCCGTGGCGAATGCCCAGCGCTTCATGGATTACCTTGACCACTGGCGCGAGGCAATTGGTGGTGCACGACGCGGCGGTGACGATGCGATGTTCCGCCGGATTGAACAGTTGATGGTTGACGCCCATGACGATGTTCAGCGCGCCCTCTTCTTTCACCGGAGCGCTGACCACTACGCGCTTGACGCCCTGGTCGAGGTACGCCTGAAGCATCGCAACAGTCTTCATCTTGCCGCTGGCTTCAATCACCAGATCACAGCCCGACCAATCGGTATCGGAAATTGCCTTGTTGGTGGTGACCTTGATGCGCTTGCCGTCGATGACAATGCAATTACCTTCGGCGCTTGCTTGATCATTCCAGCGACCATGCACCGAATCGAAGTTCAGCAAATGCGCATGCGTCGCCGCGTCGCCTGCCGGGTCGTTGATCTGCACGAACTCAAACTCCGGCCAGTGCCAGGCGGCGCGCATGGCGAGACGACCGATGCGGCCAAAACCATTGATGCCCACTTTGATAGTCATGTTGAGGTGCTCTGTAGCGGTTGTCAGGGAGGGTGCTTTGGCAATCATCAAGCCGGACAGCAGGCGGCTGCCCGTTCAGGACGGTCACCCATTTGTTCGAGGCGTTTGGCATCGGGGCTCAACCAGTGCGTGTTGGCTTGAAGCGCCACGATCAGCATCTGATTCACCCAGTCAGGAAGAGTCGGGTGCAATCGGTAGTAAACCCATTGACCTTGCCGACGGTCCACCAGCAATCCGCAGGTGCGCAACTGCGCCAGGTGCCTGGAGATTTTCGGCTGGCTCTCGTTCAACGCGCAGGTCAGCTCGCAGACACATAACTCTCCCTCACGGGCGATGAGCAGCATCATGCGGACGCGGTTGTCGTCAGCCAGGCATTTGAAAACGGTGGTCGGCGTCAGAGGGGCAGACATTTCGGTTCTCGCTGGTTTGGGCTGTGCGTCACAGTGGAGCATCAGCTTATATGCGCTTTACCGAATATATGTTTTTCCGTATGTGCGGTAAAGCGCCAGCGGTCAATCTTCATAAGCGCCAGACCGCCCGCCCCCTCTCCATCACGATAGAGGTTGCAGCAGGCACCGCGCGCTCAACACATCAATCTGCGGACGGCCGAATAGATAACCTTGCCCCCACTCGCTACCGCAGGCGGTGACAAGCGCGCGGTCGGCTTCGGACTCAATCCCTTCGATAATCACGCACGGCACCAGGGTCTTGCACAGCTGCACCAGGTGGCCAAGGGTCTGAGCGTTGTTGGTCTCCAGGCGTGCACGCTGCAGGTAACCCTGATCGATCTTGACGATGTCCGGTCGGGTCTGGCGGATGAATTCCAGGGTGCCGAGGCCCGCGCCAAAGTCGTCGATAGCCACCCGGCAACCAAGTTCGCGCAAGCACAGGACGAACTCGATCGCCGCCAACATACTGGGCGGTGTCGCGCTTTCGGTGATTTCAATCACCAGTCGCGCGGCCACCGAGGGGGCGTCACGCAACTGCGCGATGATCTCCCGCCAGTAGTGGTCGACGATGGCGCTTTGCGCGGAGATGTTGCAGCCCAGCCGCAGGTGTTCGTCCAGCAGCAAGCTGTCGATCACGCCATGCACCACGCTGCGGTCGAGTTCACGCATCAGTTGGTGTTTCTCCAGCATCGCAAAGGGATAGACCCCTTCCCCCAGCGCATCGACATGCCGCAACAACCCTTCCTGATACAGCACCAGGTTGCTGTCGGGTAACCAGACCACCGGCTGAAACGCCAACACCAATCGGCCGAGCGCCAACTCACTGTAAAAGCTTCTGACTCTGTGCATGACACATCCGTGGACAAAGCAGCAGTCTGCCGCCGGCTGAGTGTAACGCCGCCGAGCGGGCGCTCCTGCAACTGCAAAGGGTTGACTGCCGGCCATAATCCCCTCGCCTCATGCCGTCAGGAAGTGTTCCCGGATACCTTTCGTTTGTCCTTGGAAACGTGGTTGTGCCGTTAATCGACTGTGCTCATTTGTTTATTGCGATCATGCGCCGGCTTGCGCGATATCACTTAGCTATCAGTCCAGGAAGAACTATGCACAAAATGACTAGCGCCAGTTTTCGGGTGCTTGCCGATGTCTTGACCGACGGAGGTGCAAACGTAGAAGCCTTGCTCAAGCAGTTCGACAGCAGCGAAGAGGTCTTTGCAAACCCCAAGGGTGTCGGGCTGGAGCTGGTCTATAAGGTGATGGAAGAAGCGGTAAAGCGTACCGGTAATCCGGACATCGGCCTGCTGGCCTATTCCCGGGCGCACCCTTCCAATCTGGAGGTGCTCGGTTATGCCATGATGTCCTGCGCCACGCTGGGCACTGCCCTGCAACGCCTGGTGGACTATCACTCACTGATCAGCAATGGCTTTTGCATGTGCCTGGAACGCAAACCCCGGGCGCTGAGGCTGATCGGTTTCGACATCAGCATGGAGCCGTCGCTGACGCCCCGCCCGTTCATCGACGCGGGTGCCGCGCAAACCCTGGGGCTGGTCCACTGGCTGTTGCCCAAGCACAAACCCCATCCCCTGGCAGCGACCTTTACCTACCCCGAACCTGCGGACACCACCCGGCTGGAACACTTGCTGGGCAGCAACCTGCTGTTCGGTGCACCGTACAACAGCCTGTCGTTCAGCATCGACGACTGCTCAATTGCCTTGCCCACCGCCGATCCGGCACTGGATGTCTTGCATGTCGAGTACGCTCGCGCGCGTTTGAACGTGCTGCTCAACGACTCGATGACCGCGCGGGTTCGGCGCGTGCTGTCCGAACGCTTGGCCCAAGGCATGCCCAGCGACCTCGACAAAATCGCCCAGGTGGTCGGGGTCAGCGCGCGCAGCCTGCAACGGCGCCTGAGCAATGAAGACATGCACTTCTCCGCGTTGCAGGATGAGGCGCGGCTGATGCTCGCGCACAACTTCCTGCGCAACTCGGTGCGCAGCGTAAAGTACATCGGCGCGTTGCTGGGTTTTCGCGATCAGAGCAGCTTTCATAAAGCCTGCCTGCGCTGGTTCGGCATGACCCCAGGGCGCTATCGCGAAGAGTCCTGAGGTTCATACGGCCCAAGGAAGATCAGCGAAAGGATTTCGTATACCATATCGCTATCTCACTCCAAACGATCGCCGCCGTGAACCTACCCAAACTCAACGCTCCCGACCTTGGCAATACGCCTTCGACCTCGGAAATCATCACCCGTCATCTGCGCGACGCGATCGTCGCCGGGCATTTCGCCGAAGATGAGCCGATTCGCCAGGACGACATTGCTCGCCAGTTCAACGTCAGCAAGATTCCGGTGCGCGAGGCCCTCAAGCGGCTGGAGGCCGAAGGGCTGGTGATGTTCCAGCGCAATCGCGGGGCGATGGTCACACGGGTTTCCGATGCCGAGCTGGCGCAGATGTTCGAAGTGCGCATGTTGCTGGAAGACAAAATACTGCGCCTGGCCATTCCCAACATGACCGAAGAAACCTTCGCCCGTGCCGAGCGTATCTGTCAGGAGTTCATCGGCGAGGACGACGTGGGCCGCTGGGCCGAGCTCAATTGGGAGCTGCATGCCTGCCTCTACGAACCGGCACAACGGCCGTTTCTGGTCAGCCTGATTCGTTCGGTCAACGACAAGCTGGAGCGCTATTTACGCATGCAGATGAGCCTGTCGGCCGGCAAGGAACGCGCTGATCACGAACACCGTGAAATCCTCGCGGCCTGTCGTGCAGGCGATGTGGAGTTGGCGGTGAAGCTGTTGGACGAGCACATTGCCGGGGTCTGCAAAACCCTGTTCGAGCACCTGCCCCACGCCCACTGACGGTTCAGGATGCTGTGCCGATTTCGTCATCGGCACAGGATAAATCCATCAAGCCGGCACCGCGCCGCACAGGCCACTCTTGCGTTCACTCATCTGAACGGACGTGGCCCTCCCATGAAACGCATCACCGTGATCGACTCCCACACCGGCGGCGAACCGACTCGCCTGGTGACCGCCGGTTTTCCTGACCTGGGCACCGGCAGCATGGCCGAACGGCGCAAGCTGCTGGCCGACCATCACGATCAATGGCGCGCGGCCTGCGTGCTGGAACCACGAGGCAGCGACGTACTGGTGGGTGCCCTGCTCTGCACACCTGTGGACCCGAGCGCCTGTGCCGGAGTGATTTTCTTCAACAACACCGGTTACCTGGGCATGTGTGGCCACGGCACCATCGGCCTGGTGGCGTCGTTGGCGCATTTGGGCAAAATCGGCCCCGGCGTGCATCGTATCGAGACGCCGGTGGGGACGGTGCAGGCGACCCTGCACGAAGACCATTCGGTGAGCGTGCGCAATGTGCCGGCCTACCGTTACCGCAAGGCGTTGGTGTTGCAGGTGCCGGGCATCGGCCAGGTGGTCGGCGATATCGCCTGGGGCGGCAACTGGTTTTTCCTGATTGCCGAGCATGGCCTGCGGGTGGCCGGCGACAACCTCGACGCGCTGACCGCTTATACCTACGCCGTACAGCAAGCGCTGGAAGCCCAGGGCATTCGTGGCGAAGACGGCGGGCTGATCGATCATATCGAGCTGTTTGCCGAGGACGATCACGCCGACAGCCGCAACTTTGTCCTATGCCCCGGCAAAGCCTATGACCGCTCTCCGTGCGGCACCGGCACCAGCGCCAAACTGGCCTGCCTGGCGGCCGACGACAAGTTGCAGCCGGGGCAGATCTGGCGCCAGGCCAGTGTCATCGGCAGCGAGTTCGAAGGCTCTTATGAACGGCAAGGCGAGCGCATCGTGCCGACCATTCGCGGCCGTGCCTTTATCAGCGCCGAAGCCAGTTTGATCATCGAACAGGATGACCCGTTCGCTTGGGGCATTCGCCCATGAGCGAGGGCCTGGTGGCCGATGTGATCGTGATCGGCGCCGGCATCATCGGCGCCGCCTGCGCCCAGGCGCTGGCCCGTCGTGGCTTGCAGGTGCTGGTGCTCGACGCCGGCCTGCACGGTGCGACGGCGGCAGGCATGGGCCACCTGCTGGTGCTCGACGACAACCCGGCCGAACTGGCCCTGAGCCAATATTCCCTGCAGCGCTGGCGCGAACTGGCGCCGGACCTGCCCGACGGCTGCGCTTACCGCAACAACGGCACACTGTGGCTGGCGGCCAACGCCGAGGAAATGGCGGTCGCCCATAGCAAATACCTGAACCTGAAAGCCCAGGGCGTGGCGTGCGAATTGATCAGCGCCAGCGCTTTGCGTCAGCGTGAACCGGAACTGCGCGAGGGTCTGGAAGGCGGCTTGCTGATCAATGGCGACGGCATTCTGTATGCGCCGGCGACGGCCCGCTGGATGCTCGACACACCGAACATCCGTCAGCACCGGGCGCGGGTCAGTGCGGTCGATGGCAATCGCGTATGCCTCGATGACGGCCACTGGTTGCGAGCCGAAGCGGTGGTATTGGCCAACGGCATTCAGGCCAACGAACTGTGCCCGGAATTGCCCATCGAGCCGAAAAAAGGTCACCTGCTAATTACCGACCGCTACCCCCACGCCGTCACCCACACCCTCGTTGAACTGGGTTACGTCACCAGCGCCCACAACGCCACGGGGCCGTCGACCGCTTGCAATATTCAGCCGCGCCCCACCGGGCAATTGTTCATCGGTGCCTCGCGGCAATTCGGCACCACCGACCCGCAGGTCGAAGGCTGGATGCTGGCGAAAATGCTCAAGCGTGCCGCCGAGTACATGCCAGGGCTGGCCCGGCTCAACGGCATCCGCGCCTGGACCGGCTTTCGCGCCGCCAGCCCCGACGGCCTGCCGCTGGTTGGCCAGCACCCACAACACCAAGGCTTGTGGCTGGCGGTCGGGCACGAAGGGTTGGGCGTCACCACGGCCCCCGGCACCGCCGATTTGCTGGTGGCGCAGCTGTTCAACGAAACCCCGCCACTGGCTGCACAACCCTATCTGCCCCAGCGTTTCCTCGGAGAACCTGTCTATGCCTGAATTACTGCTGGACGGCCGCGCCTTGAAGGTGGCCGAGGGCACCAGTGTCGCCGCAGCCTTGGCGCTGGGCAGCGACGGATGCACACGCACTTCGGTCAGTGGCCAACGCCGCGCACCGCTGTGCGGCATGGGCATTTGCCAGGAATGCCGGGTGACCATCGACGGTCGGCGACGCCTGGCCTGCCAGACTCTGTGCCGCGACGGCATGCAGGTGCAAACATGCCCATGAACGAATACGCCGATCTGCTGATCATCGGAGCCGGCCCCGCTGGCATGTCCGCTGCTCTTGCCGCTGCCCCCAGTGGCGCACGCATCGTCATGCTCGACGACAATCCGCTGCCGGGCGGGCAAATCTGGCGTGACGGTCCGCAAGCCAATGTGCCTGATCAGGCCCGTCGTCTTCGTGAACGCTTGCAGGCTTGCAGCAACATCCGCCGCCACGCTGGCACTCGGGTGATCGCCAGTCCCGGTCCGAAACAACTGTTGGTCGAAAATGACGATGACGGCTGGCTGATCAGTTATCACCGATTGATTCTGTGCACCGGCGCCCGCGAGTTGCTGCTGCCCTTCCCCGGCTGGACGTTGCCTGGCGTGACCGGGGCCGGTGGCTTGCAGGCGCTGATCAAGGCGGGTCTGCCGGTGCAGGGTGAACGCGTGGTGATCGCCGGCAGCGGCCCGCTGTTACTGGCGAGTGCCGCCACCGCGAAAAAACACGGCGCGCAGGTCCAGCGCATCGCCGAGCAAGCCTCGCGCACCGCCGTCGCCGGTTTCGCCGCGCAACTGCCCCGCTGGGCTGGCAAATGGTTGCAATCGTTCAGCCTGTTCGACCGCCATTACCGCACCGCAACTCATGTGCTGGCCGCCCTTGGCACTGACCGTCTGGAAGGTGTGCGCCTGCAACAACAAGGCAAAATCGTCGAACTGGCCTGTGATCGGCTGGCCTGTGGTTTCGGCTTGATCCCGAACATTCAATTGGGCCAGGCACTGGGTTACGCCATCGAGGGTCAGGCGTTGGCCGTGGATGCCTGGCAGGCCAGTCGCGCCGATCATTATGCGGCGGGTGAATGCACCGGGTTTGGTGGCAGTGAACTGGCGTTGGTCGAAGGTGCCATTGCGGGCCACGCGGCGGTCGGTGACCTTGAAGCGGCACGCCGGTTGTGGCCACGCCGGGCACGCTGGCAGGGTTTCGCCAAGGCACTGAGTCAGGCCTTCGCCCTCGATCCGCAACTTAAATCCCTGGCCCGCCCCGACACCCTGGTCTGCCGCTGTGAAGACGTGCCCTACGGCGCATTGACCGGGCACACCGGCTGGCGCGAAGCCAAACTGGCCAGTCGCTGCGGCATGGGCGCCTGTCAGGGCCGGGTATGTGGTGGCGCAGTGCAGCACCTGTTTGGCTGGCAACCTTCGGCACCCCGCCCGCCCTTCAGCCCGGCACGAATCGAGACCTTGATGTGCCTGGACGACACCCCGCCAGCCTGAAACCCCCTCGGGGGTTTCAGCCGCGCTGTCGAGCCTCTATGATCCCGGGGTCGCCACCAGACCCCAGCGCCATGTACCCCTCGCTCAGCACCTTCAAACCCTGCGACCTGCCAACGCTGCTGAACAGCCTGCAGCCGATAGCGCCGCTGCTCGACACCCTGGCGGACGTGGTGTTTTTCATCAAGGACCGCGAAGCCCGCTACGCCTTCGTCAACCAGACCCTGGCCCGACGTTGCGGTTTCAAACATCGCGAGGATCTGCTGGGGCTCACCGCTGAAATGGTCTTCCCGGAACGCTTCGGCCCGCTGTACACCGAACAGGATCGGCGGGTGCTGTCCAGCGGCCGCGAACTGGCCGACCAACTGGAGCTGCATCTGTATTACGGCAACCAGCCGATCTGGTGCCTGACCCACAAACTCGCCTTGAAGGATGAACAGGGTCACATCGTGGGCCTGGCCGGGATCTCCCGCGACCTGCAATCGCCACAGTCCAATCACCCCGCGTTCCAGAAACTCGCCGCCGTGGATGCGCACATCCGCAGCCACTTCGCCCGCCCCGTCAGCCTCGCTGAATTGACCGCCATCGCCGGTTATTCCGTGGCGCAACTGGAGCGTCACTGCAAACGAGTCTTCCAGCTCACGCCACGGCAGATGATCAACAAGGCGCGCCTGGAAGAAGGTTCGCGGCTGTTGCTGCACACCGACCTGCCGATCACCGAGATCGCCTTGCGTTGTGGTTATACCGATCACAGTGCGTTTAGCCGGCAGTTTCGTGCGTTGACCGGTTTGTCACCGAGCCAGTATCGCGATACTCAGCGTTAGGCGGGATAAGGATCGTTCCCACGCTCCGCGTGGGAATGCCTCAACGGACGCTCCGCGTTCGGCTTTAGAGGGTGGGACGCGGAGCGTCCCGGGCTGCATTCCCA